>NZ_CDXDOS010000317.1:0-3435 GCF_978021245.1 Frankia sp. CoBUL1 | reverse complement strand
GATCACGACGGACCCGCGCCTTAACTCGCCTCACCGACAGCACCCGACCGGCAACGCCGGCCGGGCATTCGGCGAGCCCTCCCACGACATCACCGAACACTTACGCTTGGACGATTGGGATATTGGGTGACAAAACAGGACGGTTCAGCTCACCGATGGCTGGAGACGGACGGACGTCCACGACTTCGTCTTGCTTTTCATGACCGGATCACCGTCGGGCCGGGGGTCGTCCGGCAGATACTGGTCAAGCAGGTGGGGCTGACGGTCGAGGAGGCGTTTGGAGGTGATCGATAGTGTCTAAGGTGGTATCGGTGCTGGTTCGCCGGGACGGCCCCTGCTGGTCGGCCTGGTCGCCGCAGTGTCCTGGTCTGGTGGCCGCCGAGACGACCGCCGAGGAGATGCGTGCCGCGTTGCCGGACCTGATCGCCTGGTACTTCGACGGGGACCCCGACGTCAACCTCCGGATCCACCTTGAGCTGGAGGTGCGCGGTGTCATCGTCCGGATCGCGCAGGATGCCGACGCCTGGGAACGGCAGCTGGTCGCCGAGCGTCTGGGCGCGGCCTTGGGCATGGACAGTCAGGCGGAACAACTGCGCGCCGTGCGGGCGAACGCCGCGGGCGAGGTGGTGTATGCCTGTGCGCTGCCGTCGGACCAGATCTCCTGGCTGACCGGGTAGATGGACGACGAGGACGATGCGGTCGTCGTCGCGCTTCCGGCGACGGAGAGCGAACTGTGGACCTTGCAGTTTGACGCGCTCCGGCGGCGAGGTGAAAAAGCGCCGGGTGCCGGCTACCGGCCGGAGGCAACCTTTGATGAGATCATGGTGACGTTCGCCGGGCCACGCCTCCAGCTCAGCGCATGACAGCCCGGCCCCGCGCCGGTCGGCCCCCGCCGGTGAGCGCCCGCGTGACGGCGGGAATCTCCGCCCTTCGGGCGGAGAGGATGTCAACGGGGGAGATCGCGCAGGATGAGGTCGAGGCCCGCGAGGAACTGGGCCTCGTTCTCCTCCCGTAGATGGGGTGCCGCATCGGAGAGATCCGGGTGGTGTTCGGCCGGCGGGCGTACCGCCGCGACCGGGCCGCCGCGGGCGCCGGCCCCCTCCCGTTCCACGGCCCGGGCGAGCTGGCGAGCCTCGCTGAGGGTGTGGCCGAGGGTGTAGAAGAGCAGCGTCTGGTAGACGTTGGCGGCGTCGGCCGGATCCATGCCTGCGCGGTGAAGCTGGGCGACCGCGTGATCGGCCCGCTCCCAGTAGGCGCCCACCCCGGGCGGGCGGCGCAGCACCAGCGGCGCCAGGGTCGGATGCGCCAGCAGGGAGCGTCGGAGCTGACGGAAGTTTTCCCGGATGTCCCGGCGGGGGTCGTCGGTCTCCGGCAGCTCCTCCACCCCGCGGATCACCGTGTCCGTCAGCGCGTCGAGCAGCGCGTTCTTCGTCGCGAAATGTCGGTACATCGCCGTGGGATCCACGTCGAGGAACGCGCCGAGGGCCCGCATGCTGAACGCGCCCGCGCCGTGCGTGTCCACGACCTCCATCGCTGCCGCCAGCAGCACCTCCCGGGACAGCGTGCCCCGTGGGGTCCGCCGGGACCCGACCCGCCGACCTCGCCGCCTACCGGTGTCCGCGTCGGCGGTTCCGATGCCTTCTGGCTCGTCATCGTCGGTGCCGGGATCGTCGGTGCCGGCGTCACCCTCCCGGGTGTCCTCGGAGCCTGGGCTCTCGTCGTCGGACCGGGGCGCCTTGGGATCGTTGGTCTCATCGTCGATGGCATCATGATAGTCAACGATGTTGACGCCGTCCCGCGGCTCGTGATGGTCTACTCCTCGGCCCAGGTTTCGCGCACCGGCCCGTTGCCACGGCGCTGCACCCGCACCCCTCGATAGCCCGGTCGCCAGCTTTCCAGCACGATCTCCCCGGCCGGCTCGTCGACGCTCGTGCGGACCACCTCGGTGAGCTCGACGCGGAAGAGGTCGAACGGCGTCGGCGGGCCGACCTCGGTGGCGAAGGAGGCCAGGACCTCCTCATCGTTGATCCACCGGGCCCGCCCGGAGACGCGGATGTCGCCGCCGGCCAGGTCCTGGCCCGGCCCGGGATTGGCGGCCAGGGCGAAGCGGGGGTCGCGACGCAGGTCCCGGGACTTGCGCGCATCCGGCATGCTCCCGAGCCACAGCTCCCCGAACCGGAAGTTCGTCTCGATTCCGCTCGTGCGCGGGGAGCCGTCGGCACGCACGGTAGCCATGATGTGATGGCGGAATGCCGCGAACCGGGTGCGCGCGGTCTTGGCGAGGGCGGGTTGCGCGGCCTCGAAGTCGCGCCAGGATGTCGTCACCGCGCCATTGTGACCTGAAAACTCTGCCATCTGCTGTCCTGGTTCACGGCTAGGCTTCCCAGACGTGCGATCGAGCCGGCTCACCGCGTTGCTCCTGCATCTGCAGGCCGTGCGGCGGGCCCGACTGACGCCGACGGCTGGCGGGAGGTGGAGCTCGCGACGGAGGGGCTCCAGGTGGCGCTCAGCCAACTGTGTGTCCTGGCGGACGGGGTCGTGGTGCTCGCCCCCGCCGAGTTGCGCACCGCCTTCGCCGAGGTGGGTCGACGCATGGCGGAGAACAATATGGCGGGGAACAGTGCTGCCGCGGCGGTGGGGAGCAACGCTACCGTCGCGGGAGATCGGGAGATGCCGGTGAAGGAGGTCGCGCCATAAGTACCGGTGGGCTGCTAGTTGTCGCTCTGGTGATGGCCGTCGGCCTGGTCGGCGTCGTCCTCCCGGTACTGCCGGGCCTCGTCCTGGTCTGGGGCGCGGGTCTGTGGTGGGTGATCGCGGACGGTGGGGGAGTCGGTCGCTGGATCGTGCTGGCGCTCATGACCGCGCTGTTCGTGATCGGGGCGCTCACCAAGTACGTCCTGCCGGCTCGGGCTACGGCCGGTCGGGGGGTGCCGTGGCCCAGCCTGGCCATCGGCGCGGTGTGCGCGATCATCGGCTTCTTTGTGGTGCCGGTCGTCGGGCTCCTGATCGGTGGAGTGGTCGGGATCTATCTGGCCGAGCTGGCGCGGCTGGGGGATGCGCGAGCGGCGGGCCGCACGACCTGGGCCGCGATCGTCGCCTTCGGGGTCGGTGTGGTCGTGGAGCTCGCAGCCGGCGTCGCGATGGTGCTCGTCTGGTTGGTCGGCGAGTTCGTCGCGTGATGACACGTGACGACTCATGGCGATTCGTAACGATTAGTGACGTCGCGCTGCTGCTTCCGGTCTTCCGGAGTCCGCGCGTCCCGATCCGGGGAGTCGGCCGGCCCCGAGCCTGGTGGGCCGGCCTCCCGACGGCGCCCTCCGCTGCATGATCGCTATGTTAAGTAGGGGTAACCATTTCCGGTGCTCCGTGGTTGCCGCCTCGTCCGTCGTGTGCGGCTGTTAGCCAGGGCCGCGCAGAGATTACGCTACGTTGTGA
>NZ_CDXDOS010000316.1:1842-3534 GCF_978021245.1 Frankia sp. CoBUL1 | reverse complement strand
ATCGGCCTTCGGCCACAGGGTGACTCCGACGGAACCGCCTGGTAATACCCAATGGTGGGCACAGGGCGATGAGCTCCGCAGGACGCCGTAGAACGAGGTCGGGATCGGCGGCGAGCAAGGGCGCCTCGTCCACGTCTCCCCACAACGCGGCGGCGGCCATGACTCCGGCGTCGCGCGCAGCGGCAAGGTCGGTGACCGCATCGCCGATCATGACTGCATTCTTCGGCTCGGTGTCCAGCAGTTCCAGCGCACGTAGCACGATGTCCGGCGCGGGTTTCGCCCTGGCCACCTCGTCGGATCCAAGGACCTGGTCGAACAGCGGCAGCACCCCTAGACCATCCAACAGCGAGCGTGCCCGCCAGCCGGCCTTTCCAGTGGCCACTGCCAGCCCGTACCCACGGTCGCTCAGCTGCCGGACCAGCTCCGGCGCTCCGGGGAACAACTCGACCTCGCTGGCCAGCCGGGCGCTTTCGCGGACGAACGGTTCCTCCATCTCCAGCGGCAGGTTCATGATTTTCATGATGTCCGGAAAATACCGTCCGAAGTGTCGGCGGTATTGCGCGAACGGCGGCTCCCCGGAGCCGACGACCTCCCGGTAGGCGACGATGAAAGCCCGACGCATCACGTCGAAGCTGTTCACCAGAACGCCGTCGAGGTCGAAGACGACGGTTTGCAGATCGTTCCCGAACCGCGCCGGGCTCGGCTGTGGCGGAACGGGCGACGTCGAGGGCGCCGGAATGGCCGGTTTCGGTACGGGCGACGTCGAGCGGAACGAGGACTGGACATGCGAAGCCGAGTCAGGGTGGGCCGAGCGGTAAAGGCGTTCGATGACGTTCACGGTCCGCTGGGCGTCACCGATGGCGATGCCGCGCACCGCCGGATCCGCGCAGGTGTCTGCGATCTCGTCGAGGAGGCGGTCGTACTCGACACCGATCGGTTCCGTGTCAACGGCCACCGCAGTCGTCCGGCCCGCCCGCAGAACGGTGAGTGCTGACCGATCGAGCCGGTTGGTGCTGAACCCGAACGTGCATTCCAGGCGCGCCGTACCCGAACTGCCCTCGACGACGACGGCGGTCACATCGGTGGGCTGATGCGATGCCCACCCGACGGTGAGGGACAGGGAGAGCCGGTTCCGGGTCACCAGGAAAGCGCGCGCGGTGTCCTCGACATCACCGGTGAATCCGACTGCCCGGCGCGCGCCCGTCCCGGTGTGCCAGGCGGCCCGGGCGCCGGCATCGCGAAGGAAGTCGTCGGAGAACGACCCCACCACCTGGCTGTCCTCCATGCCGTCGACCAGCGGCGAGATCACGTCCAAGAGGTGCCAGCCGAGATCCAGCAGCGCTCCGCCCCCGGATCGTCCCCGCCGGGTGAACCAGCCGACACCGGAAGGGATGCCACGAGCCCGGACCCACGCGGCGGACACGTGCCGGATCCGCCCGAGGGAGAGGGCCAGATCCAGCAGCGCCCGCACGTCCGCGCGGTGCCGGGCAGCACTGCCCGCCAGCAGGGTCGCGCCGCCGCGGCGCTCCGCGTCGGCCAGCCGATCCGCCTCCTCGGACGTCAGGCAGACGGGTTTCTCGACGAACACCGAGATTCCCCTGGCCAGGAGGCTTTCGGCCACAGCGGCGTGCAGGTGGTTCGGCACTGCCACCACGGCGAGGTCCACCGCCCCGCCGGGCAGCTCCTCGACGG
>NZ_CDXDOS010000316.1:0-1762 GCF_978021245.1 Frankia sp. CoBUL1 | reverse complement strand
CGCGGGCGTCGGCATCCGGGTCGACGACGGCGCGCACCATGAAGCCCGGATGTGCCCGCAGCCTCGGCAGCCAGATGGCGCGAGCCGCCCATCCCGCGCCGACCATGGCCACCCGCAGCGGCGGCCGACCGCTCATCGGAAGGCCGCCACGGTATCGGCGAGGATCTCGGCGACCCGCACCATCTGCTCCTCGGTCCCGAGCAGCGTGCGGTGATGCAGCCAGATCGTGTCAACGTGCACCGCCTCGGTGTTCGGGCACCGAGCAGCGATCTCGTCCTCGGTGAGGGCGGGGGCGCCGGTCTCCCAGAAGCCGGCGCAGCGGTAGATCGCCCGGAACGCCGCGAAGGCGGGCAGCCCGCGGGCAAGGAGCGCATCGACGAGCTCGTTGCGGCGCTGTTCGGTGATGCCCGGGATCCGGAACATCTGCATGTAGTGCGGGTTGCGGTCGCACCGCTCGTCCCGGCTCTGCGGCACAACACCGTCGATGTCGGTGAGGAGCCGGGACAGCAGCGCGGACCGCAGCTCCCGCGTTGCGATCTGCCCGTCCAGCTTGGCAAGCTGCGCCCGCAGCACCGCCGCCGTGAACTCGTTCATTCGGAAGTTCGAGCCCGAGGTGGCGTGGAAGTAGTTGCGGTCCCGGGGCGGCCGACCGCAGCTGTGCCGCAGGAATCCCTCGTCGTACTGGTCCTTGCCGGGAAAGATGACCGCGCCGCCCTCCCCGGCGGTCATGAGCTTGCCGTTCTGGAAGCTGAACGCCGCAATCGAGCCGAGCTCGGCGACGCGGCGGCCCCGCCAATGGGCGCCGTGGGCATGCGCGGCATCCTGGATCAGCGGGACACCGCTGTCCGCGGACAGCTTCTCCAGCGCGTCCATGTCCGCGATGTGGCCGGCCATGTGCGCCGGCATGATCGCCCGGGTGCGGGCGGTGATCGCCCGCTCGACAACGGCCGGATCGATGCAGTACGTCCCCGGGTCGATGTCCACCGGGACGGCGACGGCGCCGAGGCGCTGCGCAGCCTGCGAAGAGGAGATGAAGGTGAACGCGGGCACGATCACCTCGGTGCCCGGGCCCACGCCGAGGACCTGCAGGGCAAGCTCGAGGGCGTGCGTGCCGTTGGTGACCGCCAGCACGTGCTGCCCGCCGTGGTAGGCGGCGAACTCCCGCTCGAAGGCGTCCACCTCCCCGCCGCCCATGCGCCACCACTGGCCCTGTTCCAGCGCCCGACTCAGCCCGGCCCTCTCGGCGTTATCGAACTGCGGCCATTCCGGAAGATCCTCGATATCCCGAACAATGTCCATGATCGGCGTCCTTCACCTGGGAAATGTCGATGCGTGCACCTGCGGAGACGTGACCTGGCCCGATGTGGTCTGACGCTGGTCCGGTGCGGGTCCGGGCCGGACCGGGCTACCTCGTACACCGGTCTCGCCCCGGAGCGCGCCACGGGTGAAGCTACCGGCAGGCGGATTTCCCGCCCACCCCCTAATATCCCCCTCGCCTGCTCTGAGATTTCCCCGGAAGGTGGCCCGAATCGGGTCCCAGCCGGTCGGCCGACGGTGCGGGCGTGCGTGCAGGTGAACCGGCGGTACTTCGGACGCCGGACGGAAGTGACTGTCAGGCAGCGGTGAAATCGGCCGCTCGACGATAGTCACACCGGTGTAACCGTGACACATGGAAGTGCCTTCTTCCGCACCGCGAAGCGGCCGGCCATCATGACCTTCGAGGGAAGCAGTAGACGGAGGAGATCCATTCATGGGCCAGACC
>NZ_CDXDOS010000315.1:0-3493 GCF_978021245.1 Frankia sp. CoBUL1 | reverse complement strand
ATCTAGGTGCAGGCTCTACGCCAGATGCAGGGAGCAAGCGTGATCTGCTGGATCAACGGGTCGTTCGGGGCGGGCAAGACGACGCTTGCCGAGGAGCTGAGGCGACAGTGCTCTGACGCGCTGATGTTCGACCCGGAGGAGGTCGGGTTCATGCTGCGCGACATGGTCTCCCCTGCCCCGTCAGGAGACTTCCAAGACCTGCCCGCTTGGAGGCTCCTGGTCGTGGAGACCGGGCGGGTACTGGCGCAGCAGTACGGCCAGCTCGTCATCGCGCCCATGACCGTGGTCGATCCGGGATACGCGCGGGAGATTTTCGGCGGGCTGGCCGCCTACGGGATCCCGGTACGGCATTTCTTCCTCAAAGTGCCGGCCGCCCAGCTGCGGGAGCGGATCACCGGGCAGGTCATCCACCCCGACGACCCGAAGCGGGATGCCGAGGTCCGGCGATGGCGGCTGGCCCAGGTCGACCGGTGCACCACCGCCGAGGACACCCTGCCGAGCGACACGATCATCCTCGACGGCGAGTTGCCTGTATCAACCCTCGCAGACGAGGTGCTGCTGTCACTTGGGCAGGATGGCCGGCTCGTGCGGTGAGACGGCAGTGCTGCCGACGGCGCGGCCACGGGCGGCGGGCACCACAGAATTTGATCATCTGGTCGCCGGTGAGGAAAACCCGTCCCGGCGTCGTCGGGGTCGAGCAGGAGCGGGCTCAGGTCCGCAGCACGGCGATCTTGGACGTGGCGAGGTGGCCACCGAAGACGGTCTGAAGGAGGGTGAAGGCGAGGTCTCGCAGGGGCTCGGGAATGGGGCTTCTGGGAAGCTTGTGGCGGAGGCTGGCCGTCTGCGCCGCAAGCTCGTGTGACGGCTCGGTGCCGAGGATCGCGCGGGTCATGATGCTGGCGAGCTCGGGGATGTCGTCGGGTTGGAGGCCAAGCCAGGCCAGCTCGTTGACCCCGATCCGCAGGGCGGGTTCGGGAATTCCGGGCAGGTCGCCGAGGAAGTTGACCAGGATTCCAGCGTCGTGCAGTCGCCCGGCGGCATCGGCGGCTGCGATGCCATGCGGGGCGGTCCGCAGCCAGAGCTGGTGTCCCTTGCTGTAGCCGAACGTGGCGCCTTCCGGGGGCAGGCCATGGTCGGCCAGGCGCGCGCCGAGGGCGCGGGCGTTGGCGATGATCGAGCAGGGGTAGCCGGGGCAGCGTTCGGCGAACAGCGCGAGGGCCAGGCCGAGGGCGCAGGTGGCGCCGTGGTGGTGGCTGGAGATGACGTGCGGCTGGGCCACGCGGAGCAGGCGGGCGACCGCCTCGTCCCTGGTGGCGATGATGCCCTTCTGCGGGCCGGGGAGGGTCTTGTGGGTGGACCCCCCGAAGCTGTCGGCTCCGGCGTCCAGGGCACGGCCGATCAGGTCAGCGGCCGGGAACCGCAGAACCTGGTCGGGCAGCAGGAGAATGTTTCGCTCCGCGAACCAGGGCTGCGCGGAGAGCACGGCGCCCGTGCACTCCGCCAGTTCCGGGCGTTGGGTGGTGAACGCGACCGGCAGGCCCGCGGCTGCGGTCCTGGCGATGACGTGCCGGGCGGTGGCCTCCCTTCCCGGCCCGAGGACCATGACCAAGCGCAGCGCTGTGGCATGAGGCAACAGCAGGGCGAGGGTCTCGCCCAGCGGCGTGGACCCAGGTCCGAGCGGCAGGAGCTCCTTGCCGAACGGGAGGCCGAGGCGGCTCCCAGCCCCTGCGCAAGGGAGGATCACGGTCGATCTGTGGGAGGTCACTGGACGCCAGCCATGACGTGCACGCAGGCCTGGCCGATGACGGCGGCGATCCTACGGACCTGCTCCTCGGTGATGATCAGCGGCGGCGCGATCTGCAGCACCGCGCCCATCGGCCGGACCAACACGCCCCGGCGCATGCACTGCTCGGCCACCTGCCCTGCGAGTGCGTCGCTGGCCAGCTCCACCCCGGCCAGCAGCCCCCGGCCTCGGACATCCCGGACGGCGGGATGCCGCCGCAACCGCTCCAACTCACCGAGAAGAACGGTCCCGCGCTGGCGGGCGCGCCCGACGAGGCCGTCACGGTCGATCACATCCAGGCATGCCAGCGCCGCAGCACATCCGGTGGCGTGGCCCGAGGTGGTGTGCCCGTGCCGTAGCCCGCCCAGCAGTGGGTCGCCGGCGAACGCCTCGTAGACCGCCTGCGTAGTCGTGACCGCAGCAAGCGGGAAGTGCCCGCCGGTCAGGTGCTTCCCAGTCGTCACAAGGTCCGGGACGACCCCGTCATCGTGCTGGAAACCGAACATCCGGCCGGTCCGACCGAGACCGGTCATCACCTCGTCGACGATCAGCAGCACACCGTGCTCGTCACACGTCCGCCGCGCCCCGGCCAGACAGCCGTCGGGCAGCGGAATGACCCCGCCCACGCCACAGACGTCTCCTGCTCCCACCAGGCAATCGACCCCGTCGGAGGCGCAGGTGAAGGGCACTCACCGGCAACGCAATCACGCTCTCGCGCACTGGATCGGCAAGTCGGGCCGCAGCTACCAGCAGGTTGCCGACGAGGTATGCCGCCTCGCCCGACATCGCCGCCCTCCGGTGAACGCCGCGCCCGACAGCTCCCGGATCAGCCGGTGGGTCTCCGGCGAGCAGCCCCGCGGTGTCATGCCCGAGCTCCTCGCTGAAGCCCGCACCAGGCTTTGCGGCCTTTCCAAACCCCTCGACCGCGCCAGTATCGGTATGGACTCCGCCTCGCCAGGGCAGCGCGGTGTCCAGTTGCCCTGGCACCCGGACGCAGTCGTCAAATCGGTCCTTGATACGACCCGCAGCGACCTCACCAGTCCCCACCCGGATGGAACCGATCTGCTTACCGGCCCTGACCTCTTGAACGCCGTCTGCCCCTGGCTTGATCAGGATCCCGGCGAGCTTCCGCAGCCTGATCGTCCCGGACGCATTGGGTTGGCCGACGTCGAGAAGATCAGCGCGACCAGCGCCGCGTTCCGAACCTGGGACAACCAGCACGGCGGCGGCCTTTCACGCGACGCCGTCGTCGCCCAGCTCAAGGCAACCACCGAGTTGCTCTACCACGGCCGGATGACCGAAGCCGTCGGCCGCGAACTGTTCGCCGCCGTCGGCGATCTCGCAAGCGTCGCCGGCTGGATGACCCACGACGCTGGCCGCTCTCCGGAAGGACAGCGCTATCTCCTGCTCGGCCTGCGCGCCGCTCCCGAGGCAGGTGACACCGGTCTGGCCGCTCACTTGCTCAACTGCCTGGCCCGCGTCTCGGGCCACCTTGGCCGTGCCGACGACGCTTTGGAGATGGTCCAGCTCGCCCAGTACGGCACCCGTAAGCTCCCACCCTGCCGTATCAAGGCCGCCCTCGCCGCCCTCGAAGCCAGATACCTCGCCATCACCGGCGATCTCAGCGGCTTCCACCGCGCAGCAGGAGCAGCGGCCGACGGTATTGCCGCCGCCAGCCCGGACAGCGACCCCGAATGGGCCCAGTGAGCC
>NZ_CDXDOS010000314.1:0-3496 GCF_978021245.1 Frankia sp. CoBUL1 | reverse complement strand
GTGGACTGGCGGGCGTTGGACGGGGAGGTGTTCCTCTCCCACGTGAAGACCGCTGGCTATGTGGGGGCGGCGGCGCTGCGCCATGAGCTGTCCCGGCGGCGCGGACTGGCCTGGGGGCCGGTGCGTAACGGGGTGGCTGAACTCGCCGCCTTCCCCGCGCAGCTGCTGGCGGCGTTCTCCACCCGGCATGGGGAGGTCCAGGCCGAGTACGCCCAGCTCGTCGCCGACGGGTTGACGCCGGGTGGGGTGACCGAGGCGGCGGCGCAGCGCGGTTCCCGGGCGGCGAAGAAGGTCCTCGCTGACGCGCAGGTCCGCCGCATCCAACACGAACGGCTGACGGCCGCCGGATGGACGCCGCAGCGGGTCCGCGCCCTTGCCGCACCCGCCTCCCGGAACCGGGCCCCGGTCGACGGTGAGGACCTGGCCGGGTTGTGCGACCTGCTGACCGGCCCGGCCGGATTGACCGAGCACGACTCGACGTTCGACCGCCGTGCCGTGGTACGACGGGTGGCCGCCTGGGCCGCCGATCGGCTGCCCGCGGACGAGGTCGACCGGCTCACCGACCAGGTGTTGGCCGACCGGCGGATCGTCCTGCTCGGCCACAGCGCCGCCCGGGCCCGCCAGCAACCCGAGCCGGTGTACACGACGCAGGAACTGCTCGAGGTCGAGGACACCCTGCTGGCCCTCTGCCGGCAGGGCCGGGTTGAGGCCGGCGCGCAGCCGCGGATCCTCGTCGACCCGGCCACGCTCGAAGCCCATCTCGCCGCCGCGCAGCAGCGGCCGTCATCGGACGGCCCGGGTGGCGTCGGCGGCGAGGACGGCGGCGGCCAGGGGAGCGGTGGGCCGTCGGGGCCGGCGCTGTCGGCCGAGCAGATCACCCTCGTGCGCCGGCTGCTCACCTCCGGGGATCTGGTGCGGCCGGTCGTCGGGCCGGCGGGGTCGGGGAAGACCGAGGCGATGCGCCTGCTGACCCGGATCGTCCACGCCGGCGGCGGGCAGGTGTTCGCCGCCGCGCACGGGGGCCGGCAGACCGAGGAACTCACCGGCCGGATCGGGGTGGCCGGGCGGGTGGTGTCCGGCTGGCTGACCCTGCTCGATCACACTGAGGATCCGGGCCGGGTGTGGCCGGCGGGCAGCGTGGTCATCGTGGATGAGGCCACGCAGGTCTCGACCCGGGACGCCGCCCGACTGGCGCGGTATGCGTCTCGGACCGGGACCGTGCTGATCCTGCTCGGTGACCCGGCGCAGCTCGGCGCGGTCGGCGCCGGCGGCTGGTACGCCCATCTCGTCGCCTCCACCCCCGACGTGCCGGCGTTGGGCAGTCTGCACCGGCAGACCGGCGCGGCGCTTGCGCCGGTCCGCGCCGCCCTCGGCGCGCTGCGCGCCGACACCGGCGCGTCGGCGAGGAAGGCTCTCGAGCTGCTGGCCGCGGACGGGCGGATCCGCCTGTTCGACTCCCGCGAAGCACTGCTCGCCCAGGTTGTCAACGACTGGTACACCGAACGCACCGCACCGCACCCTCGAGGCGCCACCGACCCGGGCAGCGTGGACGGCGCGGGCAGCACGGAGGGCGACGGGTGGACGGCCGCCGGTCCGGGACGGCGCCGGTCAGGGGGTACGGTCCGGCCCCGACCCGCGGCAGCGTTGCACATGATGGCCGAGCGGACCCGCGACGTGGAGATCCTCGCCCGTGCCGCCCGTGACCGTCTCGCCGCCGACGGCACCCTGACCGGACCGGTCCTGACCGTGGCGGGCCGGGACTTCCAGGCCGGCGACGAGGTCATCACCCTGACCCAGACGGGTCACACCCTGATCCCCGCCGGTAAGCCCGCCTCGGCCTACAACCGTACTGGCACCCTCGGCCGGGTCACCGCCGTCCACCTGGATCCCGACCATCCTGACCGGCAGGCCCTCACCGTCCGCTTTCCCAGGAAGGGCAGCGTGCGGATGCCGTGGGAGTACCTCACCCACCGGTTCACCGATGGTCGCACCG
The DNA here is from genome assembly GCF_978021245.1 of Frankia sp. CoBUL1. Classification (NCBI taxonomy): domain Bacteria; kingdom Bacillati; phylum Actinomycetota; class Actinomycetes; order Frankiales; family Frankiaceae; genus Frankia; species Frankia sp. CoBUL1. Next base: position 1,503 of record NZ_CDXDOS010000314.1, on the reverse strand, counting down.
GCGGTCTCGGCTACGCCTACGCGATCACTGCGGCGAAAGCCGAAGGCTCCTCCCTGCCCACCGCACGAGCCGTCGCCCCCGACGACACCAGCCGCGCCGGCCTCTACGTCATGCTCTCCCGAGCCCGGACCGATCTCGCGGCCTACGTCATCCGCCGGGCCGATCTCGAAGCCGACCTTGACGAAGAAGACTGGCTGCCCGTCCTGCGTGACCCGACCGGACCCCTCGAACGCTTCGCCGACCACCTCGCCCAGTCCCGCACCGAACGCCTCGCCAGCGAGTACGACCCGCTCGCCCACGCTGCCCACCGGCTGCGGCGCACCCACACCCTCGCCGGCCTCGCCCGACTCCCCGCACCCCCGCCATCCGGCGGCGCGCACCGCGCGGCCGGCGCGCCGCCCGCGCCGCCCGCGCCGCCCGCGCCGCCCGCCGTGCTGCGACGCGCGGAACTCGCCGCGGAAGCGGCCCTGCGCACCGCCGCCGTCGCCAACCCGCCCGCCGATCTCGTCGCTCGCATCGGGCCACGACCCGCCGCCGGCGCCGACCGCGCTCTGTGGGACCGGGCCGTCGGCGCCCTCGCCGTCCACCACGCCCGCTACCGGCCGGCCGTCCCACCTCACGACCCTGGACCCCCACCCTCATCCGGCGAACCGGCCGGCACCCTACGGGCCCGGTGGATGCTGCACCATGATCAGGCCACGCGCCTCGCTCGAACCTGGGCCGACGCTCTACCCCGCCGGGCCCGCGCCCGCTTCCACAGCCGCGCCGAACAGATCCCCCGCGCCCGTGCCATCGCCGGCCTGCACGCCCTGCTCGACAACGGCCATCAGCCCGCTGATCTTCTCGTCGCGTTGACCCGCGAGGACCGGAGCAGCGTCCGCACCGGCGCTGCCGTGCCCGACCACCGCGTCACCGACCTCTGCCAGCAGCGGGGACTCCACCCCACCGACTATCTCCTCCCCCCGCCGCGTCCGGCCCGCGACGAGTGGAACGAGCTCGTCGGCCTGCTCGACACCTGCGAGATCCACCACCTGGCCCGTCACCCCACCGCCCAGCTCGCCGCCGAACGCCGCCACCTCCGCGACGCTCAAGGCGCGACCGTCCCGCGGGCGAGGCCACACGGAGAAGGCAGCCGGGAAAGCACCGTCGAGGCACGCACCGGCCGCCAAGACAGGCTCCGGCTGATCGAGGAAGCCCTCGACCGGCAGATCGCGCACGCCGTGTTCCGGGCCGGTATCGACCCCGCCGACTACCTCACCGGATTCCTCGGTGCCCGTTCCAGCGCAGGCTTGGACGCCACCGGATGGGATAGCCGGGTCGAGGCCGTCGAGGGGTTCCGCCACCGCGACCTCGGCCTGCCCTACGGCACCCCGGCCACCACCGACGGCGAGACCGACCCGCTGCGCCGCGCCGTCGGCGACCGGCCCACCGATCCGGCCCTCGCGGAGGGCTACCGGGGAATACGTGCGCTGATCCGGGAGCACACCCCAACCCTCGATTTAT
>NZ_CDXDOS010000313.1:0-3505 GCF_978021245.1 Frankia sp. CoBUL1 | reverse complement strand
CTACAAAACGTCACCGATCACAACGTAGCGTGATCTCTGCGCGGCCCTGGGGGGTGTCCCGGTCGGGTCGGAGCCGTTTCGCGGCGGCAAAGTGGTTCTCATCTTGGCCGGCCCCCCGATGTGCGGCCGCGGCCCCGACGATGCCACCCTGCGGCGTTCGGTCGTCTCCCGGCGTTGGGCCGCCTGCTGAGAGGTGATTGCCGGCCACGGCACACGACCCGTCGAGGAGAACTGTCGTGGGAATGGCGTAACAATAGGAAGCGTGTCTGTCGCCACCGTGTCGCCTCTCGATGTCGAGGAAGTCGACGAGACCCTCGATGACGATCGGCCGTGGGTCACCATTGTCTGGAACGACCCGATCAACCTGATGTCATACGTGACGTATGTCTTCCAGAAGCTCTTCGGCTACAGCAAGCCGAAGGCCACCAAGCTGATGCTCGACGTCCATCACAAGGGGCGGGCTTCGGTGGCGGTCGGCACCAGGGAGGAGATGGAAGCCGACGCCGAGCGCCTGCACGCCTACGGCCTGTGGGCCACGATCGCCCAGGACTGACCCGACCGGTGACCCGAGACCGGTGCCCGACCCGGGGCTCGTTCCGTCGCACCGGTGCCCTGCCGCCCGGAGCAGCCCATGCTGCATGCCCTGGGTAGGCTGGCTGCGTCCGTGGTCGGACGGTTCAGACGGTCATGTGGGGCGGTCGTCCCGGGCGCACCGTCGCCGGGAGCGTGAGAGTGGGGGAACGGAGGGACGTGGCTGACGGCTTCCGCCGCACGCGTGCCGGGATCGAGCTGCGCCTTGCCCGGCTCGAGGCGGCGTTGCTGATCGAGCTCGTCGGCCAGATCGAGTCCCTGCTCGAACCACCGCCGGTCGAGGATCCGCTGGAGGCGCTGGTGGGGCTGCGTGACACCGCGCCGCCGCCGCCGGACGATCCGGCGATCGCTCGTCTGCTTCCCGACCCCTACCCGGACGATCCGATGGCCTCCGGGGACTTCCGCCGCCGCCGGACGGACGATCTGCTCGCCCGCAAGCGTGACGCCGCTCGGCGGGTGCTGTCCGCTGTGCCGGCGCCTGGGAGGGCGCTCCTGCTCGACGAGGAGGCCGCTCAGGACTGGCTGACGACGCTGAACGACCTCCGGTTGGTGCTGGGAACCCGGCTCGGTCTCACCGACGACGACTCCACCGCGGAACTCGAACACCTCGACCCGGACGATTCCCGCCGCCCGCTCGTCGCGGTCTACGCGTTCCTGACCGAGCTGCTCGATGATCTGACCCGAGCTCTGGGGTAGTCGCGGGCGAAGGCCGACCCGAACCGCCCCTTCGGCGTCGTACGGTGGGCTCGTGCTGCGAATCGACCGTGCCTGCTATGAGGCGATTGTCGCCCATGCCCGCCGAGATCATCCCGACGAGGCCTGTGGCATCGTCGCCGGCCCCCTGGGGTCGGACCGGCCGGAGCGGTTCATCCCGATGGAGAACGCGGAGCGCTCGCCGACCTTTTACCGCTTCGACCCAATGGAGCAGCTCAAGGTGTGGCGGGAGATGGACGACCGGGAGGAGGAGCCCGTCATCATCTACCACTCGCACACCGCAACCGAGGCGTACCCGTCCAGAACCGACGTGTCCCTTGCGGCCGAGCCGGGTGCGCACTACGTGCTGGCCTCCACCCGGGAGCCGGACGCGACCGAGTTCCGGTCCTACCGGATCGTCGATGGCGTGGTCACCGAGGAGCCGGTGGAAATCGTCTGAGACGACCTGGTGTTGCAGATGACGCGGCGACGGACGATGACGCGGCGACGGACATGGTCCGGGAAGGGACATGGTCCGGGAAGGTGGTGGACACGGTCCGGGAAGATGATGACTGCGGAGCCTTGGCACCCACGACTCGTCCGCTTGTCCGCCTGAGGTAGAACCCGCTGACGTGACACCCCGCCCATCCGGGCGGCGCCACCGCCGAGCCCGGCCGGTGGCACCCGCGAAAGGAGCACCATGGCAGTCCAGGTCCGTGTGCCGACGATCCTGCGTACCTACACGGGAGGTTCGAAGCTGGTCGAGGGCACGGGCGACACGGTCGCCGCGCTCTTCCTCGATCTCGACTTCCGGTATGCCGGGCTGCGGGGCCGGCTGGTGACCGGTGACAACGGTTCCGAGCTGCACCGCTTTGTCAACATCTACGTCAACGACGAGGACGTTCGTTTCCTCGGCGGTCTCGACGCCAAGCTCAGCGACGGCGACGAGGTCACCATCCTTCCTGCCGTCGCCGGCGGCTCCGTCGACGTCGGGGAGTTTTCGGGCAGTGCCGAAGTTCCGGGCAGCGAGGGGCTGGCCGTGCTGTCGCCTGGCATGTCGCCCGGGTGGCACTGACGCGAGCGACGGGTCCCGACTCATGCGCTTCTCCTCCCTGGCCGACTCCGTCGGCCGGACCCCGCTGGTCGGGCTTCCGCGACTGTCGCCGTCGCCGGATGCCCGGCTGTGGGCGAAGCTGGAACAGGACAACCCGACCGGTTCGATCAAGGACCGGGCGGCGCTGTGGATGATCGCCGACGGCGAGAAGCGCGGTCTGCTCACTCCGGGCGCGACCGTGCTCGAACCGACGTCCGGTAATACCGGGATCTCGCTGGCCATGGCCTGCCGTCAGCGGGGCTACCGGCTGATCTGTGTGATGCCGGAGAACACCTCGATCGAGCGCCGTCAGCTCCTGCAGATGTGGGGCGCCGAGATCAGGTTCTCGCCCGCCGCCGGCGGATCGAATGAGGCGGTCGCCGTCGCGAAGCGGCTGGCCGCTGAGAATCCCGACTGGGTGATGCTCTACCAGTACGGCAATCCGGCGAACGCCCAGGCGCACTATGAGACGACCGGGCCGGAGATTCTCGAGGACCTGCCCGAAATCACGCACTTCGTGGCGGGCCTCGGCACCACCGGAACCCTCATGGGAACGGGTCGTTACCTCAAGGAACGGGTACCGGACATCTCGATCGTCGCGGCCGAACCGCGCTACGGCGAGCTGGTGTACGGGCTGCGCAACATCGACGAGGGGTTCGTTCCCGAACTGTACGACCCGTCGGTGCTCACCTCGCGATACTCGGTCGGTCCGCGGGAGGCGCTGCGCCGTACCCGCGAGCTGGTGCAGGAGGAGGGCATCTTCGCCGGGATCTCCACCGGGGCCATCCTGCACGCGGCGCTTGCGCAGGCCGAGCGGGCGGTAAAGGAGGGCAAGTCGGCCGATATAGTCCTGATCGTCTGTGACGGTGGCTGGAAGTATCTGTCCACCGGCGCCTACGCCGGCACCCTCGAAGAAGCCACAGCCGCCCTGGAAGGGCAGCTGTGGGCCTAGCCCCGCATGGCGGCTTCGCCGCAATGCGGGGACCCCTGGCCTTGGGCGCCGTTCGGGGTTTCCGTCAGCTCGCCTTCGGCGAGCTTCCTGGGGGAGCCGTCGGGGGTGGTTGGCGGCTTCGCCGCGATGCGGGGACCCCGGCGGCTTCGCCGCGATGCGGCGGTTCAGTCGGTGGC
>NZ_CDXDOS010000312.1:0-3506 GCF_978021245.1 Frankia sp. CoBUL1 | reverse complement strand
TCCACCGGCGTCTTTCTGACGGGGCTATCAGGGCTTACACGTCGGTTCATACGGAGGAGTTCGTCGCCTGCTTCATCCCGGTGATCTTGTATTCAGGTGATTACGAGTATGCGGGGTATGACCGGGGGCTTCCTGCGTTCGAGCGGGATGGTGGGTGGTGCCGGGCGCAGTCCCACGGCTGCGCCCGGCGGGGTGGTCAGAGATGGGCGGCGAGTTCGGTGATGTCGGCGATGTGGCTGATCGTCTGGGCGATCTCCCGCACCTCGTCGACGTCGGCGTCGGTGTGGCGCCAGCCGCCGGCGTCGACGATCTGCACCCGGGGCCGGCCGCCTTGCAGGTATCCGCGGACGCGCAGCTCGGCGTCAGTGCAGAGCTCGGTGGCCGTGACGGTGATGTCGGCGGGCGGTGGGGTGGAGGTGAGGCCCGCCTCGCGGGCGACGGCGGCGGTGTTGCGGTCGTGAGCCGCCCGGCGCATCTGGGAGATGATCTGCGCGGCAAGGCTGAGCACGTGGTCGTGGCCGTCGGCGGCGTCGGCCAGCTGGTTGAGGCCGGCGATGGCCTCGACCAGCGGGGAGTCGGCGGTCAGGCAGTCAGGGCAGAGCACCTGCCCGTCGGTGAGGGGCTGGCCGGGCTGGGCCGTGTGGGCCGGGTAGTGGACGGCGGTGATGTGGGCCCGGAACGGGAGCCGGCAGGCGGTGCAGGTGTGGTCACCACCGCCAGGGCTGTAGTCGAACGTGTAGACGAAACTCGTGGTCATGATCAGCTCCTGGTCGTCGAGGTTGGGGCGGGGTGGCCGTTGAGGCAGTCGGGGGCGGTGCCGGGTGAGCGGCGCACCAGCGTGATCCGGCCGGACGGGCCGGAGCGCATGATCATCCGGCGTCCAGGTCGGGCTGTACCGGCACCTGCCGGGCGGCGAGGACCAGACGGTGCCGGTCGCTGGCGGGGAGGCGGGCGAGGCATGCCGGGCCGACGAGCAGTGCGCGGGAGGTCGGGGCGCGGAGGGGTCGGCGGCAGCAGCGGCAGCGAGAGCGGCCGTCCTCGGCGGGGGTGCTGGTCGTGGTCACGGGGACCTTCTGAGGGAGGGACGTGAGGGGAGGACCGACAGGTGAGGCGGCCCCACCTGGTGGCGGAATGCGAGGGTTCGCGCGGGCGGTGAAGTTCTGTGACCTGTGGTTTTCCGTGGCGGGATGCCCGCGATTCGCTGGGCAGCTCGGGACTGCGTCCTCACCTGCCCCACCTGGGGTCTCAGGCCGGGACACGGCGGTACCGCCTCCCTTGTTGACCTTGGTAGGTGAAGGTTTCGATCTCGATCTGTCCGGCGTCCGCGAGGCGCTCCACTGCTTCGTCGAGGTAGCCGCGGCCGCGGCGGGCGGCCGAGCGGAGATCGGAGTGACCGACCCATCCATCGGTCCTGCCCAGACGTCGCATCACCGCAGCACAGGCGCTCTTGACCGCGTCGTCGTCGGTGCGCCGCGCGATGGTGACGGCCCGCTCGGCGTCCGCCTCGGCGCGTTCCCGGTTGCGCGCCGCGGCGGCCTGGCGCAGCGAGTCGAGGACCCCGCGGCGGGTCCGGTCCGAGACGGCCATCACCGCCCCGGACAGCTCCCAGTCCTGCGCGGTGACGGCTGCGTGGCCGTCGAGCAGACCGAGCGCCGCGGCGACCTTCAGCCGGCACAGCAGCGCGTGGCCATCGAGGGCATCGGAGTCGCCAGTGGGCCTCCCGGATGGTCCACGTGGCCTCGGCGCAGACGTCGAGCACATGCCGGCACGTGGTGAACGGGACGTGCCCCGGCCAGGCGGGCAGCTCCCAGACGTCCGGGTCCGGTTCGGGTGGGGTGACCTCGGGCATGGCGGGGTCGGTGGCGGGAAGCCACACGAACCGCTGGGGGTGCCGCCAGCGGTCTCGCTCTCGTTGAGCAGGATCTCGGCCCGGCCTGGCTGGACTCCGACGATCAGGCCGAGGCGGTAGGCGTGCGCGGCGACCTTCAGCCGGCGGGTGGCGTCAGCGTTGTTGAACCCAACCTCCTCGCCCATCCACCCGGAGCGCAGGACGGAGAGAATGGTGGCGCCCTGGCGGCCCTTGACCGCGCCGAGCTGGTCGACCTCGTGGATCTCGACGATCGCGGACTCCTCGTCCTGGACAATCTCCCCCTCTCCGTCGTCGCGCTTCTCGTAGTGAACGAAGGTCTTCACCAGACCCTCACCGGTCCCCACCGGCCAGACGTTGACCGGCCCGACGTCGCAGGCGTCCGCAGCCGCGCCCATCGCCGCGCCCTTCCCACCCCCCGATGGCGCGACGACTGCAAGGAACAGGTTCAGGCTCGCGTGGCCGCCGATCGTTGCCGGCAGCACGTACGACGGGGGCACCTGCGACAGCACCCGAACGAGGACCACGCCGAGCACCGCCCACGGCGACGCCATCCGCGCCCGGGCGAACCCCCGCACATGGCCGAGGCTCTCCCGCGCGGACCAGAACGCCTCATCGTCCGTCGGCACGGCACCGGCCCGCCCCGCTCGGGGCAGGACCCGGCCGAGGTCTGCGGCCGTCGCCTCGACAATCCCGACCACGTCAGCGTCAGGACCGTCGAGCCTGCCCAACGCCGACGCGAGGACCTCCCGGGCGCGGCGGCCCGCGGCAGCCTCGGCGACACGGTCGACGTACCAGCCGACCATGCCCAGCGAAGGCACCGCTTCGACGCACTCGTGGAGGTACAGCACCTGCATGCCGTAGGCCTCGGCGGCGCTGTCCTCGCCGGACCGGCGGTTCATCTCCGTCCACACCGTCAACGCGTCGACCGGCTCGCCCACTGCGGACAGATCGGCCACCACCGCGAACGCCAACCCATGCGCCGGCCGCGCAAAGTCCGATGGGCCGATCCTGCGGGAGAGGCCGGCGACCACTTCAGGACCGCCGGACATCGCGGCGCCAAGCACAATCCGTTCCGCGTGGATCACTCCATCGGATTGGTGCGAGAGCAGGCGAAGCGGGCTCACCGTCACACGCCCACCCGCCCAATTCGGGCAGCCTCGGCGGCCCAGCGCGCGGCCTCTCGGGCGCGCTCCTCGGTGGCCGTCCGAAGCGGACGGCCGGACGCTGCGGCGATGGCCCGGAGGCGGGCCCGGCAGTGCTCGCGGGCTGCACGTGCCGGCGATTCGGTCGGGTTATCCTGATGTTGGTCTGCGCCGTCGCCTGGTTGCCGATCCTGAACGCCGCCCCTTGCCGGGGGGCGGCGTTCCTCGTTGTTGAGGGTCACCGGGTCGGGTCCCCCTTGGGCTCCACGCCAAGCAGGACCAGCAGCGGCCGGGTCGGGACGAGGTAACGGGACCCGTGCTTGATCACCGGCGTTGGGAACTTCCCGTCGCGAACCAACTGCCTGGCCTTCCACAAGCCGCAGTCCACGATCGACCCTGCGGTCTCCACATCGACTGTGGCTGGCAGGTTGCGGAGCTGGTCGTGGCTCCAGCGTCCGCGACGCTGGCGGAGGACCTCGCCGGTCAGCCGTTCC
>NZ_CDXDOS010000311.1:0-3534 GCF_978021245.1 Frankia sp. CoBUL1 | reverse complement strand
CTGACCGCCATCGACGCGATCCGCCTCGCCCTCGCGGGTAACCCCTGGATGCCGGTCCTACAAGCGACCAATCCTGCGCCCGCCCTCGCCGCCTAAACCAACATCAACACAGGGCTGTCCAAGCCGCCACCCGTGAACGGACACGTGGCCAGGCTAGGCTCGTCCCACGTGAACGGCGTTCCCGAGCCACTGAACTAGCCGCTGAAAGGATCCTCATGCGACGGCGTCTGTCGATCACTCTGGCCGGCCTCGGCTTGTTCACCGCGTTGTTCGCCGCTGCGGCCTCGGCGGTGGCACCGGCGGCTCCGAGCGCCACGAGGGTCGTCGCGGAGCCGGTCGCGTTCACGACCTGGAACGAGAAGCAGCCACCGGCGGCCGTCACCTACGACCGGCATCTCGTTCCGGTCGGCGCCGGGGCGGTCGTACTGGCGGCCGGCGGACCTCGTACCGTGGTGGGCTTGGTGGTTCAGGGGCTGCTGCCCGGCCACAGGTACGGGGCGCATGTTCATCAGAAGGCGTGCGGCGCGACGGGTACGGCGGCCGGGCCGCATTACCAGAACGCGCCGGACCCGGTACAACCCTCTGTCGATCCGGCGTACGCCAATCCACACAACGAGGTCTGGCTGGATTTCAGTACGGACGCCGACGGCAACGGCCAGGCGTTCGCCGTCGTCGACTGGAACTTCCGAGCCGGCGGTGCCAGGGCGGTCGTGCTCCACGAGCACGGGACGAGTGGCATGCCCGGCGAAGCCGGATCCGCCGGTCCGCGGGCGGCCTGCATCACCGTTCCGTTCTCCTAAATTTTTCCTAGATCCGATCGCTTCGCTATCTTGTGGCGACGCCGAAGGCGGCGGTCGCGTAGCCGGTTTGCCACAGTCAGAGTCTCCGGTGCGTGGTGGATGAGCACCAGGACGCCGGACGGTGGCGTGACGCGACGGTGCGGCGGGTTCAGCAGAGGGGCCGTGCGGCGGGTTCAGCAGGGCGGTGCGGTCGTCGCACCCCCGAGTGGGGCGCCCGTCGGGCAGCTTGTCGCCGTGGTGGGTACCGGTGTCGCAGTGCCCGGGTCCGTCGGTGTCATCGGCTGTTCGTCGCCGACCGGGGGTGGCCGGGCCGGGCCGAGCCGGGCCGGGCCGGGCCGGGTGCCCGGCGTCCACGGCGGAGCACCGGCCGGCGGCTGGTTCGCGGGGCCGCCGGGGGCCGCCGGGCCGAACGAGGGGGGCGGCCGGTTCCACCTGAGGATCGGAGCCGCCGGCCCCGATGAGCGCGGCGACGAGCCCGACGATTCCGGCGAGCAGGACGACCGGCAGCGCTCCGTGCGCGCCCGGTGCCTGCCGCCGCCAGGACGCCGGGAGCTGGCCGAGCAGCCCGCCGTCCGCCGGGTGTCGCGGCGGACCGGCTGCGCCGCCGTCGGCGGGATCCTGCACCGAGCCGTCCGCGCCCCGGCGGGGCACCGGGACGGTGCGCCACGACTGGTCGTCGCCCGGCGGTGGCGTCGGCCGGTTGGCCAGGGGATGGGTCGGCTGATCGGGTCGGTCAGGGTCCAGCGGCGCGTCGTTGCCGTCGTTGCCGCCGCTGCCGGGTCCCGCGCTCAGCGGCGGGCGGGCCTGCCAGGGGGTGAGGGCCAACGCCGCCGCCCGGTCGGCGTCGGCCGGGGTGCGGACCGCGGAGTCCGAGACCAGGCTGCGGACCAGTTCGGCGGCGCTCGGGCGTTCCTCCGGCCGACGCCCGAGCGCCGCGCGCACCAGCGGGGCGAGCTTCGCCGGCACGCCGGCGATGTCGGGTGGTCGGTCCTCGCGCATCCTGGTCAGCACGTCGGACTGCTCGGAGGCGAACGGCGGATGTCCCGTCGCTGCGTACGTCACGCAGGCGCCCCAGGCGAACACGTCGGCGGGGGCCCGGCCCGTTCCCCGCGCAGCTGCTCGGGCGCCATCCAGGCCAGCGTGCCAATGAGAATCCCGGTGCGGGTGTGGCTGGGGATCCCCGAGGCCCGCGCGATGCCGAAGTCGATGACCTTCGGGCCGTCCCAGGCCAGCAGGATGTTCGAGGGCTTGAGGTCGCGGTGCACCACTCCGGCGGCATGGATGGCGATCAGCGCGTCGGCGAGTCCCACGCTGAAGCCGTGCAGCAGCCGTTCCTCCAACCGGCCGTGGCGCAGCACCGCGTCGGCGAGGCTGGTGCCCTCCACGTATTCGGTCGCCAGCCACGGCGACGTGGCCTCGGGATCGGCGTCGAGCACCGCCGCGACCGCCCGGCCGTGCACCCGGCGGGCGGCGGCCACCTCGCGGCGGAACCGTTCCCGGAATTCGGGGTCGTCGGCGAACCGGGCATCGGGAACCTTCACCGCGGCGGCCCGGCCGTCGGCGTTGAAACCGAGGTACACGGTGCCCATGCCGCCAGCGCCGATCCGGTTGTGGATCGTGAACGGGCCGACGTGGCGCGGGTCGTCGTCAACAAGCGGGGTCAGCATCGTGCTGCCTGTCCTGATCGCCGCGACCGGTTCCGCGACCGGCGACGGGTCCGGCCGTGAGACTCGGAATGCCGGGGCTCACCCGAAAGCTCACTCCTTCGTCGGCGGTGGGCACGGGCCGAGGCCCGATGGCCGCCGGCCCGCGCCACACCGGTGTCCGTGGGTCGACGGCAATCACAGCGTCACAGCGTCATTCACAGCGTCCACGGCCCCGCGAGACCCCTAACCCTGAACCGTAATGCTTCCAGCGCAGCGATGTGCGGCTGGGCGCGGAGGCGGGCGCCTCGGGTCCGCCACCCGCCACCGCCATCCGGTACCGCCCGCCGCCACCCGGACCTCGGCGGATGGCCCTACCGTCGGCTGCCGGAGACATGCGGGTCGCTCGGCGGAATCTTGTCCAGGGTGGAGAAGATTGTGCCAGTCCAGCGAAAGCGGACGTCGGCGTGGCCCGACGGGGCATCGACAGGGTCCCGCGGGTCGTAGGTGGCATAGCGCAGCACGACCTCATGATCGTTGCGCTGGCGCTGGAGGGTGATGCGCGCGCTGGGTGCCTTCGTGTCCGTGCCACGGTACTCACCGTCGGCGAAGACGAAGGCGAGCTGCCGGGGGGTGTCCCCGGCCGGCTGGCCGGTGCCGATCACTACGTTCAGTCGCCGGTCGGCCGCGTAGGTGCTCATGTCCGGCTCATAGCCCTTCCGGCGCACCGTGGCGGCGGCGTCGGCGGCGGACAGCGTCGCCGCCGTGGTCGCCGCCGAGCTCGCCGTGGTCGCCACCGGTGTTGGGCCCGCTGACGCCGACGCCCGCGCCCGCGCCGATGCGGGTCCGGTTGTGGCGGGCGGCGCGGCGGCCTGCAACGGACCCGTCGTCCCGGCGGCCTGCAACGGACCCGTCGTCCCGGCGGCCGTCCCCGCCGTCGCCAGCGGGTCCGGCGTCGACCCCGTGATGGTGGGCGTGTCGTCGCCACGGTTGAGCACCAGGGCCGCCGCGAGGCCCCCGCTGAGCAGCACCGCGAGCAGCGCGGCCACCGCCACGACGGCTCCACGCCGCCCGCCGCCCCCGCCTCTGCC
>NZ_CDXDOS010000310.1:0-3539 GCF_978021245.1 Frankia sp. CoBUL1 | reverse complement strand
GGGAACGGTGCGCGAGCGGCGGGCGGAGTCCCGTCCCCCCGCGACGCGCTGTGGAGCGTTCAGGTAGCCGAGGAGCACCAGCCCGGCCGCCGTGTCGGCGAGCAGGCGAACCGGCAGTGGTCCGTCCGCGGCGAATCCCAAGGCGACGAGGACCGCCGTCAGGACGCCAACCAGCCCGGTCACCCGGGTGTGTGACCACCCGGCGGTGGTGAGTCGCTGGTAGGCATGGGTGCGGTGGGGCAGGTACCACTGTTCCTTCGCCCGCACCCGGCGTAGCAGAGTCCAGGCGGTGTCGGCCAGGTACAGCGCCGTCGGTGCCAAGGCGGTCTCCGCCGGTATTCCCGCCAGGACCGCCCGCACCGCCAGGAGCGCGATCGCGGCTCCCAGCGAATAGCTGCCCACGTCCCCGAGGAAGATGCGGGCCCGCGGGAAGTTGAACGGGCCGAAACCGAGCGCCGCGGCCGCCGTGAGAGCACCGCCGGTCGTGATCGCGTCCACGTGGTGGACGGCTCCGAGCACCGTGAACGCCGCCCCGGCCAGGACCGCCGCCGTCACCGAGATGCCGTTGATGCCGTCCATGAAGTTGAAGACGTTGACGAAAGCGGTGATCCAGACCGGTGCGATGATCGTGACGAGCAGGACGGTTGTGCCGCTCGGAACCGGGTCGTCGAGCACCGCCCCGCGCACCGCCGTCACCGCGACGACGGCCGCGGTGACGTGCAGGGCCAGCCGGCGCAGCGGAGCGATGCCGCTGAGGTCCTCGACGAGTCCGATCAGGCCGAACGGGGCGATGCCGATGGTCAACGACAGCAGGTCGCGGGCGTCGCCGGGCCCAGGGATGCACACCGCCAGGCCGATGCCCGCGAACAGCCCGAGGACGACTGCGATACCGCCGCCACGCGGGGTCGGGACCTGGTGCGAGGACCGCGTGGTGACCTCGTCGATCGCCGCCATCCGACGCATGCCGACGATGACGATCGGGGTCGCCGCGAGGGTGACGATGCACGCGGCGGCCGACGCTTCGAGCATGCCGTTCCTCCGGGTCTGACACTTCGAATGGGCGAGGCCGATGTTCATCGCTGAATGTAATGCATCAACTACACTGCGCAGCATGATGCGAGCGTGGGCGCCCCCGACGCCCTCACTTCCCCCGGTCGTACCGAAGACTCGGGCCGACACGCCGGTACGGGTCCGCGCGTGGGTGCGGGTCCACCTGCCGGCGCCGACCGTCGGCCGGCGCGGCGGCGCCCTGGTGGCGTGGTGAAGCAGGTGGCGTGGTGAAGCAGGTGGTGCAGGCGGCGTCCGGCGGGGCGGTGCGCGTCGTCGACGTTCCCGTGCCGGTCATCGGTCCGACCGAGGTGCTGGTGGCGACCGTTGCGACGATCGTGTCCGCCGGCACGGAACGTGCCGTTACCACGCTCGCCCGCTCCGGGCTGCTGACCAAGGCGCGGGCCCGCCCGGACCTTGTCCGCAAGGTCGCGGAGAAGGCGAGGACCGACGGTCTCATCCCGGCAGCGCGTTCGGTCCGGGACCGGCTCGGGGCCGACGTTCCCCTCGGCTACAGCGGATGTGGTCGCGTCGTCGAGGTGGGCTCCGCGGTTGACCGCATCCGCCCCGGTGACCTCGTCGCCACGGGTGGGGCCGGGCGCGCCAACCACGCCGAGTTCCAGGCCGTTCCCGGGCTGCTCTGCGCCCGGGTTCCGGGCGGTGTCGCCCCGGGGGCGGCGGCGTTCGCCACGATCGGCTCTATCGCCCTGCACGGGCTGCGCCTGGCGGAGGTGGGCCCCGGGGCGAAGGTGGTGGTCGTCGGGCTGGGGCTGGTCGGTCAGCTCGCCGCCCGGCTCGCGCTCGCCAGCGGATGTGACGTCGCCGGCATCGACCTTGCCGATCTGCCGCTGGTCACCGCCGAGGCGAGCGGTGTCCGTGCGCTGCGGGAGTCCGGCGAGGCCACCACCGCCGCGGTCCGCGCATGGAGCCGGGGCCGTGGTGCCGACGCGGTCCTCATCTGCGCCGCTGGTCGCTCGGCGGAACCGGTCATGCGGGCCACCGCGCTGGCCCGGGACCGGGCGCAGTTGGTCGTGGTGGGTGACGTCGGACTGGGCCTGCTGCGCGCGCCGTTCTACGACAAGGAGCTGACGCTGCGCTTCGCCCGCTCCTACGGACCGGGCCGGTACGAGCGTGGATACGAGGAGTGGGGGGTTGACTACCCTGTCGGGCAGGTCCGCTGGACCGAGGGACGCAACCAGGAGGCCGTGCTAGACCTGCTCGCAGCCGACCGGCTGCGAGTTGATGATCTTGTTACCCACGTCTTTCCGATCGACGCGGCGCCGCGGGCCTACGAGATCGTCGCCACCCGCAGCGAGCCGTACCTGGGGATCCGTTTCGACTACCCGGCGTCGGCCGCCTCCGAACGGGCCGCCTCCGAGCGGGCCGGGTCCGCGGTGGCCGGGGCTGCACTGGCGCACAGCGCGGGCCCGACCCGGGAGCGGTCGGTCAGCCCGCGGCCGCGGGTGCCCCGCCAGCGATCCGCCCCAGCGGGACGTCGGGGCAGCCGGGTCGGCTGGATCGGGGCCGGGACGTTCTCCGGATCGGTTCTGCTGCCCGCCTTCCGGGCGGCCGGGTTTGACCAGTTGGTCACGGTGGCCTCCGCCGGTGGCCGGTCGGCCAGGGCCTTCGCGGACCGGCACGGGTTCGCCGGGGCGGTGGCCGGCGCCGAGGCCGTGCTGGACGACGACGACGTCGACGTGGTCGTCATCGCGACGCCGCATGCGACGCATGCCGACCTCGCAGCCCGGGCCCTGGAACGCGGTCGGCACGTATGGTGCGAGAAGCCGCTCGCGCTGAGCCTCGACGAGCTCAACCGGGTGGAGAAGGCGGCGGCGACCGGCGGCGGGGTGCTTGTCGTCGGATACAACCGGCGTTTTTCCCCGGCGGTCACCGCAGCTCGCGCGGCGCTGGCCGACCGGGATGGTCCTCTCACGTTGAGCTATCGGATCGCTGCCGGGCCGGTGCCGGCCGACCACTGGTACAACGACCGGGTCCAGGGTGGCCGGCTGCTCGGTGAGGTCTGCCATTTCGTCGACACCTGTGCCGCGCTCGCCGGCAGCGACGTGGACACGGTGACGGCGCTCGCCGGGCGGGAGGCCGAGCTGTTGCTTGCTCCCGATGTGGCGGTCACGCTCCGGCATGCCGACGGTTCCCTGTCTGCCATCTCCTACAGTTCCGCCCGTCCCCGCGGAGTGCGTAAGGAGCACCTCGAGGCGCTGGCGGGCAGCCGGCACGTCCGCATCGACGACTACCGCGAACTGGTGATCGATGGACGTTCCACCTGGAAGGGAGCGCAGGACAAGGGGCATCACGCCGCCGCGGCGGCCTTCCTGCGGATGTGCCGCGGCAGCGACGCCGGTGTCACCGCGGAGCTGTTCGCCTCGAGCCGGGCGACCCTCGCGGCCGCTGACGCGCTCGGTGCCGAGGTAGCGCGAAGCCCGGCCCGGATGGGTTCCTGAATAGCTGGGAACCGGCCGAAGATTTTTTCGACG
>NZ_CDXDOS010000309.1:0-3542 GCF_978021245.1 Frankia sp. CoBUL1 | reverse complement strand
CCGGACACTCCAATTCATAGCCACTTAGCGCAACGGGCCGTCACACCACGCGACCTTCGCGCAGCCCTGGCTGAGAACCGATCCGCTCCGCGGCAGATAGCTCCCGCTGGCCGAGGCGACCCGCGTCGCGCTCAGGCCGCCCAACGCCGTGGACCGGGACGTGCCACCCGGCCGGCCTAGCGATTCGCGGCCGGCGGGCCACAGCCTGATTGCTTCCATCGACTCGTGGTTCAAATTCGAGACGGCTCGTGTTCACCGACCTGTGAATGGAAATCCCCTGACGGCTGGCCGCTGCACCGCACTCCGGCGGGATGTAGGCAAGGTCGGCGCCCTGTCACTCTGATGATTCAGGAGACTTTCACGATCTACGTCCAGCCGTATGCCGTCGACCCCGCCGAGCGTGGTCTTTTCGCGGTTCGATACGGCGTCGGACCGACAACGCGGAATCGAGGATGGCGCGGAGTGAAATCTCGTCTCACATGGTCCCGTTCGGCTGCGCTTGTGGCCGCGACAGCCCTGACCGTCGGGCTTGGCTACGGCCTTCCGGCGGTCGCGGATCCGGGTGGCGCGGCAGCCCAGTCGGGTGCGGCGGCCGTCCAGACGGCGAGCTCGGTGCGGGTGGCCACGGTCTCGCGGTGCTCGGGTCCCAACGCCCGTTCGAACAGCGCCAGTACCGCGGCGAACTGGTCTCGGGCACCCGCGGGATCCCCCGCCTCCCCGGTCCAGTGGGCGAGGTTGCGCTGGTCGAGCAACGTGTCCGGATGGTCGGGGCCGAGGACCCGCCGGTGGATCAGGAGCAGGGCGGCGTACTGGTCACGGGCCATCGCGGGGTCCCCCGCCTGACCCACCCAGTAGGCGAAGTTACCCCGGGCGACCAAGGTTGCGGGATGCTCGGGACCCGAGACCCGCTCACGGATCGGCAGTAACTGTGCGTACTGGTCGCGGGCGGCTGCCGGGTCACCCGCCTTGCCGGTCCACCAGGCGAGGTTGGTGCGGACCCACAGTGTGCCGTGATGCTCCGCGCCGGACACCCGCTCATGGACGGTGAGCAGCGCCGAGCACAGGTCGCGCGCGGCCGCGGGATCCCCGGCCTCCCCGATCCAACGGGCGTACTGGTCACGGGATTCGAGAACATCCGGGTGTTCCGATCCCAGCACCCGTTCCCTGATCGGCAGAAACGCGGCGTAGTGAGCGCACGCGCCCGCCACGTCGCCGGCCTGCCCGGTCCAGAACCCGAGATTCGCCCAGACATACAGGGTTTCCGGATCATCCTCACCCGCGACGCGTCGCCACCTGGGCAGGATGGACAGGCACAGGTCGCGCGCGCCGGGCCAGTCGCCGGCCTGCCCGGTCCAGTCCGCGAGACGGGCCGCGACCAGCAGGGTCTGCCGGTCGTCGGCGCCCAGGGCCCGGTTGCAGACGGGCAGCAACGCCGCGAGCATGTCGCGCGCGCCCCCCGGATCCCCCGCCTCCCCGGTCCAGTTGGCGACGGCGGCACGCGTACGCAGAGCCGCGGGATGCTCGGCGCCCAGCCGTGTCACGGTGTCGTTGTGGACGTCCTCCTGCACGATCTTCGCCGTCCGGTAGTCACCACTGGCGTCGAGATACTCGAGCAGTTTCAGGACGCCGGGACGGTCCGGACGGAACACGGTACGTGCGTGGGGGACCAGCATGGCGTAGACAGGCCACGTCCCGGACCGGTGGGGTTCATCCGGCAGTGCGGCCTCCACCAGGGCCACCACCACGCCGCGCAGGACGTCGCGACGTTCCTCGGGCAGCTGACCGGCGATGACTGCCCCGACGAGGCGGTGCAGCTGAATCGTGTCCCCGCGCCGGCGGGCCAGGGAGTAGGCCAGCGCGTCACCGACCACATCGTCGAGGTCGAGCCGGGGATGGGTACCGGCGCACGCCTGCGCCAACGGGCCGTCGAGAAGATCGGGATGGTCATTGAACAGGGCCAACGGGATCGGTTCGGGAGCCAGCAGCGCGCACAGCGTCAGCAGCTGCACGGTGGCCGGGGCGTCGGCCTGCAGCCGTTCCAGGGCCATGGACCAAGCGGTGGCGATGGTGCCGGCATAGAGGGGATCGCCCCCTTTGCCCAGCAGCGTCGTACGCCGGGTACGGAACTTCGCAAGGTAACTGGCCGGATCCGTCCGGGTCGTGGTGAGGTAGCCGGCGGCCTGCGCCAACGCCAGAGGCAGGTCACCCAACTCGGCAGCCAGCGCGTCGGCTACCGCCGCGTTCAGGCCGGGAAGACGGCGGGTCAGGAAAGCCACCGCCTCAGCCCGTTCAAACACGTCCACGTCGACCGCGGCGGCGAGTGCCTTCCAGCCCGGATTCCGGGACGTGATCAGCACATGGCCCGGTCCGCTTGGCAGCCAGTCCCGCAAGGCGACGGGATCCTCGGCGTTGTCGAACACCACCAGCCACCCCACCCGACGGCCCAGGGCTGCGAGCACGATGGCCGCGATGTCGGATACCGCTCCATCGGTCGACAGACCCAGCGGGCCCGCGAGCGCGGCGAACTTCTCGCCGACCAGGAGGGTCTGTTCCGCGTCGATCCACCAGACCAATGTGTACTCGGCGGCATGCCGATGGGCGTACTCGACGGCCAACTGGGTCTTGCCCACCCCGCCCATGCCGTGCAGGGCGGTCACCGCCACCGGCCCCGACCCCAGCTCGGTGCGGATCTGGTCGAGCTGGGACTGGCGGCCGGTGAAATGCCGGTTGCGACTCGGCACGTTCCACACATCGGGCAGCCGCCCGGGGAACATCGGCTCCATCCCCGTCGCGGCGACCATCGGTTGGGCGGGCCCGCCGGGAAAGACCGGCTCCACCGCCGGCTTACTCCGCTCCCCACGTGCCGCGGCCACCAGCCGCCCGGCCGCGATATCCCGGTCGAGGCCGAACAGGTCCACGCTGACCAGCTGACCCAGCAGCCCCGGCCGATCACATTCCTCCACTCGGAACACCAGCAGCTTGCGCGCCCGCCCGGACGGGTCGGCGGTCCAGGCGGCCTGCCACTCCGCCTCTGCGAACGCCGAGGACAGGTAGGCCGTCGACAGCACCGCGATCGTGCGGGCCGCGACCTGTGCCGCCTGATGCATCTCGGTGACGAAATGACTACCCGCGTTGAAGTCCCAGGTCTGGATCCGCACCCGGTAGCCGGCGTCCTCCAACACCCAGGCGATCCACTCCGCCCATCCCTGATCGGCCCCGGTGTAGGAGACGAAGAAATCCACCCCCGACGATGGCGACCTCGCCGCACCCTGCACCGCGCCGCCGCCTGACGCCGGGACCTTCGTGCCCATAGCCGCACAGCCTGCCACAGTAGCCACGGATCGTCACAACCCAGACGCGTACCGGACAGCCGAACGGGCTGACACCCGAGAGGCCCGCCCACTTCTCGTGCGCCAGTGGTTCGGTGGGCGGTGGGCGGTGGGCGGTGAGGACGACCTGGCGATGGCGGATGGCCTCGACATCGGCTGCCCGGGTGGCGACCCTCCGCGAACCCCGACCCGGGGCCGCCGCCGGCACCACCG
>NZ_CDXDOS010000308.1:0-3545 GCF_978021245.1 Frankia sp. CoBUL1 | reverse complement strand
ATCCGAGAAGCCGTCATCGTCAACACCGCGTCGACCGCGGCCTTTGCCAGGCAGATCGGCCGGACCGCCTACTCCGCCTCGAAGGGCGGGCTGCCCGAGGTGACCCTCGGGGTGATCCCGGGCGCGGGCGGCACCCAGCGGCTGGTGCACGCGGTCGGCAAGGCCACGGCGATGCGGATGCTGCTCACCGGCGAGCCGATCATCACCGCCGACGCGCTCGCCGCCAGGCCGGCCGCCGAGGTCGCATCCGACACCGGAACCCTTGCCACCGCGACGAAAATCGTCGAACGGATCGCCGACAACTTTACCGACCACTGAGGACGGACTATGATCTACCGATCATCGTGGATGACCGAGGAGCTCGACCAGCTCCAAAACCTCACCCGCACCTTCCTGGCCAAGGAATCCGAACCCAACCACGAGCGGTGGACCG
This sequence comes from Frankia sp. CoBUL1, assembly GCF_978021245.1. Taxonomy (NCBI): domain Bacteria; kingdom Bacillati; phylum Actinomycetota; class Actinomycetes; order Frankiales; family Frankiaceae; genus Frankia; species Frankia sp. CoBUL1. Next base: position 3,112 of record NZ_CDXDOS010000308.1, on the reverse strand, counting down.
AGCAGCACGCGGTCGACCGCGAGTTCTGGAACAAGGCCGGCGAGATCGGCCTGCTGTGCATCAGCTGCCCCATTGAGTACGGCGGCGGTGGCGGCACGTTCGCGCACGAGGCCGTGGTGTTGCGCGAGCAGGGCTACATCGCCGACGACTGCTGGGCCTACCTGGTGCACAGCCCGATCGTCGCGCACTACATCAACGCCTACGGCAACCACGAGCAGAAGCAACGCTGGCTGCCCAGACTGGCGTCCGGTGAGTTCGTCGGCGCGATCGCGATGACCGAACCGGGCACCGGTAGCGACCTGCAGGCCGTGCGCACCACCGCCCGGCGTGAGGGTGACCATTACGTGATCAACGGTGCAAAGACGTTCATCACCAACGGTACCCACTGTGACCTGCTCATCATCGTGGCCCGCACCGGCAACGCGCCCGGCGGCAGAGGGCTGTCGCTGATCGTGGCGGAAACCCAGGGGCTGCAGGGGTTCGAACGCGGCCGGGTGCTGCAGAAGATCGGCGCGATGGGCACCGACACCCGAGAGCTGGCTTTCACCGACATGCGGGTGCCTGCGGTCAACCTGCTCGGTCCGGCCGAGGGCCAAGGCTTCGTGCAGCTGGTACAGCAGCTGCCGCAGGAACGGCTGTCCATCGCGGTGAATGCCGCGGCCGCCGCCGAACACGCCGTCGACTTGGCCATCGCCTACGCCAAGGAGCGCACGGCGTTCGGCAAACCCCTGCTGGAATTCCAGAACACCCGGTTTGTGCTCGCCGAGTGCCGTACCGAAGCGCTGGCGCTGCGCGCCTTCATCGACCACTGCATCACCGAGCATGTGGCCAGCCGGCTCGACGGCGCAACCGCGTCCATGGCCAAATACCTGGGCACCGACAAGCAGAGCGAGATCGTCGACCGCTGCCTACAGATCTTTGGCGGCTACGGCTACATGACCGAGTACCCCATCGCCCGCATGTACGCCGCTGCCCGTGTCCAGAGGATCTACGGCGGCACCAACGAAATCATGAAGGAGCTCATCGCCCGCTCCCTCTGACCGGCAAGAGACCAACCACGCCTGGAGCCGGGTCCGTTCGGTATGTGGGGGTTCGGGGGGCTCGGCCCGCCCGGTGGACATGGTGGAACGACAAGGTCGGCTTCCGTGCGGACGCGGTTGACCCAGAGTGGAGCGGGTGACCGGGATCGAACCGGCATGGCCAGCTTGGAAGGCTGGGGCTCTGCCATTGAGCTACACCCGCGAGGTGATCGATGCGAGCTTACCCCGTAGAATGAGCAGGCGACGCCTCGGGGCGTAGCGTAGTGGCTAGCGCGCCTGCTTTGGGTGCAGGAGATCGGGAGTTCGAGTCTCCCCGCCCCGACCGATACCCTCGGCGTGTCACCCCCCTGTCCAACGTCGTACCAGGAGACCGCCGCGCCGTGAAGGCCACCAAGGAGACCCTCAGCCCGACCCGGGTCAAGCTCACTGTCGAGGTGCCCTTCGACGAGCTCAAGCCCTCGCTCGAGGCCACATATCGCAAGCTTGCCCGCCAGGTCCGGGTCTCGGGCTTCCGGCCGGGCAAGGTCCCGCCGCGCATCCTGGACCAGCGGCTAGGCCGGGGTGTCATCCTGGACGAGGCCGTCCAGGAGGCGCTGCCGCAGCTCTACTCCGAGGCCGTGCAGGCCGAGGAGGTCGATGTGCTGTCCCGGCCCGAGGTGGACATCACCGAGTTCGTCGACGGCGGCCAGCTCGTCTTCACCGCCGAGGTGGATGTCCGGCCCGAGGTGACCCTGCCGGAGTTCTCGGAGCTTGAGATCACCGTTGACGCCGTCGAGGTCACCGACGAGCAGGTCGAGGAGCAGCTCGGCGCGCTGCGTGATCGTTTCGCGGTGCTCACGCCGGTGGAGCGGGCCGTGCAGGCGGGTGACTACGTCTCGCTCGACCTGTCCGCCGAGGCGGACGGCACGCCGATCGATGGTGCCGAGGCGACCGGGCTGTCCTACGAGGTCGGTAGCGGCAACCTGGTCGAGGGTCTCGACGACGCGATCATCGGCGCCACGGACGGCGAGACCCGCACCTTCACCACGGAGCTGCTCTCCGGTGAGCAAGCCGGTCAGCCCGCCCAGGTGACGGCGACGGTCCGCGGGGTCAAGGAGAAGGAGCTCCCGGCCCTGGACGACGACTTCGCGACCACCGCCAGCGAGTTCGACACCCTCGACGAGCTGCGCGCGGACATCCGGACGCGCCTGGAGCAGTCGCGCCGCACCGAACAGGTCGGCCAGGCCCGGGAGAAGTTGCTGGAAAGCCTTCTGGGGCGGGTGGAGGTGCCGGTGCCCGGCTCGCTGCTCGCCGGCGAGATCGAGGCCCGTGAGCACCGCCTCTCCCGCGAGCTGGAGTACATCGGCACGGACCGCCCGTCCTACCTGGAGACCCTCGGCCAGACCGAGGAGGAGTTCGACGCGGAGGTTCGCGAGTCCGCCGGCAAGGCGATCCGCTCCCAGTTCATCCTGGACGCGGTGATCGATGCCGAGTCGATCGGGATCGACCAGGGCGAGCTGATGGAGCAGCTCATCCTGCGCGCTCAGCGCTCCGGGGTGCAGCCGGACGTCTACGCTAAGCAGCTTGCGCAGGGCGAGGGTCTCACGGCCCTGATGGCCGACGTCCTGCGGACCAAGGCGCTCTTCCTGTTGCTGGAGAACGCCAAGGTCGTCGACGGTGCGGGGACCCCCGTCGAGCTCGCTTTGCCAGCCCGTCCGCAGCCGGACGCCGACGCCGACGCCGATCATGGCCGCGATGTCACCGTCGCGGCGGAGGTCGTCGCCCCCGGGGACGGGGACGCCACGGTCGAGCCGGTCGAGGCGGAGACCGACGGCAACGGCTGATCAGCGCCTCGCCGCTGGCGCGGTCGTGTTCCTCCCGAAGCAACCATCGGGTCATAACAGGCGAACCGTGGGGGTTGGTCACCGTTTCCACCTGGAACCGTGGCCGGCCCCGCTGTTCGTCTCACCATCGCCGCCTTCCGTGACCGGACGGCGCCGCGCCGAACCAGCCCGCACCCGGCTGGCCATGAGCGCCCACCGGCCCTGGGCCGGTGGGGCTGGCCCGTCCTCACGCCCAGCGCGAACATCGGG
>NZ_CDXDOS010000307.1:2399-4234 GCF_978021245.1 Frankia sp. CoBUL1 | reverse complement strand
CAGCCCACGGTGTCGTCACCGGACTCGGGCTGCTTGCCGAAGAAGTACGCCTGCTGAAGGTCGGTCAGCGGGAGGGTCTCGGCGGAACCGGCGTCGCTCGCTGCGGCGGGCTCCGCCGCCGACAGGCGGGATGTCGGAGCCGTCGGCCCGACAAGCTCGGCGATCTCGGCGGCAGTCGCGCACTGCCGGAGCCGCTCGACCGGGACGTCGACCCCCAGCCGGGACTGCAGGCCGAACCACAGGCGGGTGACCGCGAGCGAATCGAGTCCGAGTCCGCGCAGCGGCTGATCGGCCGTCACCGCCGAGGCATCGCGGGGAAGCAGTTCGGCCAGCGCCTCGAGCACCTGACGTGTGACGTCATCCAAAGAGAAATCGCCCGCCACCGAAAAGCCACCTCCCCGGTCTCGGCCGCCAGTATGTTCGGTCCTGATTTGAGGTGTATGCACAATTTTGAAAAGATCTGCTGCACCTTGTGCTAAATTCGGCTCAGTCGGCCGACCAGCGTGCTCCCGCCTCGGCGAGACGGTCGGCGGCGGTGGTCATCAGCCGTTCCGCCACGGCGTCCACGTGGCGCGCGCGCCAGTCGGCCAGGTCCGTGCCGGCGGCGAAGCGGTTGAACGCGCCGAGCGCCGGGCCGCAGTGGATCTGGAAGTTGACCTTCTCCTCCGCCACGCCTTCCAGCGCGGCACGTGTGGTTTGCGCGAAGTACCACTTGAAGACATGCGCCATCCGGACCTTGGGGTTGGCCTCGACACGCTCCAGCGCGCCGCCGCCCTTCGCGGCCAGGTGTGGGCGGGCCTGCGCCCACACCTCGTCGAGACTGCACCGGAAGCAGCGTTGTTCGAGCGAGCGGCGGGTGTCCTCGTCGATGTCCGCGAGGCTGTTGTACTGGCGCCACAGCTGATAGAGCTTGTTGGCGCGCGCCGCGAAAAGCGTGCCCTTGCGCAGCACCTGGACTCGCGCGCCCATCTCGAACATGTCGCCTGCCGGCGCGTACGCGGTGTCCTGGACGTCGGCGTCGGCGAGCATGTCCTTGGCCAGATCCGAGGTACCGGCCTCGACGGTGCGCTGGTTCACGGAGCCGGTGAGCACGAAGTCCGCGCCGAGCGTGAACGAGGCCGCGATGGACTCGGGGGTGCCGATCCCGCCCGCCGCCCCGACGCGGATTCGTTTGGCGTAGCCGCGCTCGGCCTGCACCTCGTCCCGCAGCGACATCATGGCCGGGACGAGGGCGTACGGATTCCCCGCGTCGGTGTGGCCGCCCGAGTCGGCCTCCACGCAGATGTCGCAAGAGACCGGCAGCTGTGCCGCGATCTCGGCCTCCTCGCGGGTGAGCCGCCCGCTCGCGACGAGGTGGTTGAGCATCTCCGCGGACGGCGGGGCCATGAACGCGGCCGCGACCTCGGGCCGGGAGACCTTCGCCAGCACGTGGCGCACGGCCGTCGGGGTGCCGTCGGCGGTGCGCCGCGCGCCGCGGAACCGGAAGGCGACGATCGCCGGGCTGATGCCGGTAAAGCCCGCCGCCTCGATGTGGTGGACGCGCACGTCGAGCAGTACACGCACCAGTTCGTCCTCCAGCGCGGGGGCGTAGGGCGTCGAGATGAGGTTCACGCCGAAGGGGGTGTTCGGCCCGAGTTCCCCGCGGATCCGGGCGACGGACTTCGCGGCCTCGTCGGCTCCGGTGCCGCCGGTGCCGAGGAAGCCCATCAGCCCCGCGGATGCGAGCCGGGTCACAAGGCTCTCGGATGCGATCCCGCGGTACATGGCGCCGGCGAGGTAGGCGTAGCGCAGCCGGTAGTCGCGGCGGAATTCGGCCGAGCCGAGCGCGGCGGGGC
>NZ_CDXDOS010000307.1:0-1714 GCF_978021245.1 Frankia sp. CoBUL1 | reverse complement strand
CCCGCCGCCGCGGGGCCTGAGTTGACGGCACGCCAGTCCCCAGCGGCGTCGCCGGCTTCGCGAGCGCCGCACTCCAGAATTTTCCGAGGACCGTCCCCGGCCCCACCTCGACCCCGGTCCGCACGCCGCGCTCGATGAGCAGCGACATGCTTTCCCACCAGCGCACCGGCTTGCGGATCTGCTCCGCGAGCAGCCGGGCCACCGTGCCCGGCTCGTAGAGCCGCGCGGTGACGTTCGCAACCACCGGGATACGCGGATCCGCGAACGTGACGGACTCCAGCACCGCACGGAACTCTTCCGCCGCCGCAGACATGTGTCGCGAGTGGAAGGCCGCGCTGACCTGCAGCGGCACGCAGCGGCCGAGCCCGGCGCCAGTGAGCGCGGCGGTGGCGGCGGTGAGGGCTTCCTTAGTTCCCGAGAGCACAAGTTGTTCGGCGGAATTCCAGTTCGCCACGTCCACGTCGGCGAGCCCCACGCGCTCGAGCAATCCCGTCACGTCCGCGACCGCGGCGCCGACCACGGCGAGCATCCCGCCCCCGTCGGCCAGGCCCATCAGCCGCCCCCGTCGGCCAGGCCCATCAGCCGCCCACGCTCCCGGACCAGCCGCAGGCCCGTCTCGAAGTCGAAGCACTCGGCGGCGAGCAGTGCGTTGTACTCGCCGAGGCTGTGACCTGCCAGGTAGTCCGGACCGGGCAGGCCTTCGCGCCGCCGGTCGAGGTCGGACAGCGCGTTGACCACGTAGAGCAGCGGCTGCACGTACTGCGTCTGACGGAGGTTCGGCTCGCCGGAGCCGGTCGCCTCGAGGCAGACGCGGCGGACCGAGTAGCCGAGGACCGCCTCCGCCCGCGCGACGTGGGCCGGGTAGCGGTCGAACAGCTCGCGGCCCATGCCGCGCGCCTGCGAGCCCTGCCCAGGGAACAGGTGGACCGTTCCCCCGCCGCTCACCGCGCCACCCCGGTCACGGGCAGGCCGCCGCTGAGCCGCTCGGCGACCGGGGTGGACCTCATCAGGGAATCGAACTCCGACACCGCGATCCGCTCCGTCTCCGCGTCGATCGGCCACAGCGTGCGCAGATATTCCTTGCCGGCCCGCACAGTCTCCGGGGCAACCTTGGAAAGCCGGTAGCTCAGGGCCCGCAGGCCCGGCCTGAAATCCTCGGCCACCCGGTCGACCAGGCCGTGCCGCTCGGCCTCGACGGCCTCGACGGCCTCGACGGCCTCGACGGCCTCGACGGCCTCGACGGCCTCGACCGGCATGGTGCTGAGGGTCATGGCCCGGGCGAACTGGAGCCCGCAGCGCTGCACGAGGAACGGCAGGACGCAGCAGGGCAGCAGGCCCCACAACATCTCCGGCAGCACGAACGTGCTGCGGGACGTTGCCCAGACCAGGTCGCTCGCCGCGACCAGGCCGGTGCCACCGCCCGTGACCTGCCCGTCCACAGTCGCGACGATCACCTTGGGCAGGTTCCGCATCCGGCGCAGCAGCGCGAAGAACGCCTCGGCGTCCGAGCCAGCGGGCTGGTCCCGCGCCGCGGCGTCCAGGTCCATGCCAGCGCAGAAGCCCGGGCCGGGGGCCGCGGCAAGCACGACCAGCCGGCAGTCGGGGTCGCGCCCCGCCACGTCGAGGGCCTCGGCGAGTTCGCGCAGCAGATCCGGGTCGATGCTGTTGCCCCGCCCCGGCCGGTTAAGAGCGTGTCTTGCGTGGCCGCTCCGGG
>NZ_CDXDOS010000306.1:0-3563 GCF_978021245.1 Frankia sp. CoBUL1 | reverse complement strand
GGCTCATTTCGTCGGTCCCCGCCGTTTGTCGGTCCCCGCCGGCTCGTGCCGGGCCGCCGCCGGCACCCGGTCAGGGAGGCCGGTCACACCCCGAACGCCCGTGCCAGCCGCGTCAACCCCTCCGTGATCTCCGCCGGTGGGTGCGTGGTGAAGGACAGGCGCAGCGTCGCGGGGTCCGGCGGTCCCGCGAAAAAAGGCCCCGCGAAAAAAGGAGTACCGGGAACGTAGGCCGCGTCGTGCTCCACCACGCCGGGCAGCAGGGCGGTGGCGTCGTGACCATCGGGGAGGCGGGCCCAGACGAACATGCCGCCCTCGGGCCGGTTCCGCTGCTCCCGGGCGGCAGCGCCCAGGCGAGTCCGTCGAGGAGCGCGTCGTGGCGTTCGCGGTAGGCGGCGCACATCCGCGTGATGTGCAGGTCGGGGTCGGCGTCGGCCAGATACCGGGCGCCGCAGCGGCGAGTGGAGCGGCGTTGGTCATGGCGGCTGCTCGAACTCCTTCTCCGGGTTCTCCCCGTTCACCGCGATCGTAGACGTGGTGACCTCGGGGTGTTCATGGCTCACGCGGCTGCCCGCGACTCCGCCCGCGACTCTGAGCAGGCCGAGGAGGCTGCTCGTGAACAGGCAGCGATCGGCCGACGACGTGCGTAAGACGTCCGCACGGAGAAAGCCAGGCTGCGGACCTGGACGGAATGGCGACGGGGAATGCTCCTGTCGCAGCGGTTCATGCGGAACTTATGGAACAGAAATAGAGCTCCCAGATCGCAGAGAATGCCCGCCGGCTGGACCATGACCTCGACGGTCGCGATCGGGCGGGAGATGATCAGGGGAGCGTTTCGGACATCAAACTGATACAGTCCGGCGGAGCCGGGCGTCGTCGACGCTGAGTGTCGCGCTGGTCGCCGGGAGCCGGTCACCCGGCACCGGCCAGGGTTCCTTCCCGGGAGATTTCACATGCGCAGCGCCAAGGATTTCTTCGCTCCCCTCGCGGTGGGGGCGCCACCCCCGCCTCGCGAGATCCCGTGGCGACCGTCCCGGATGATTCACTTCTTCGACCCGAGCAACGAGAAGATGGCGGCGAAGCTGCCGCATATCATCCCCCGGGTCGACGTGCTGCTCGGGAACCTCGAGGACGGCGTCCGAGCGGACAACAAGATCGTTGCCAGGGACAACCTGATAAAGATCGTCGACGGCGCGGACGTCGGTGAGACGCAGTTCTGGATCCGCCTGAACAGCCTCGACTCACCCTGGGGGCTCGACGACCTGCTCACGCTCGTGCCCGCCATCGGCGAGAATCTCGACGTGGTGATGGTGCCCAAGGTCCAGGGGGCGGAGGACATCCACTATGTGGACCGCCTCCTCGCCCAGTTGGAGGCGAAGGCCGGCCTGTCCCGGCCGGTGCTTGTCCACGCGATTCTGGAGACCGCGCGAGGGGTCGCGAACGTCGAGGAGATCTGCGCGGCAAGTCCCCGCATGCAGGGTCTGTCCCTTGGCCCGGCGGACCTGGCGGCGGATCGGCGGATGAAGACAACCCGTGTCGGCGGTGGGCACCCCGGCTACCTGGTACGCCAGGATCCGCGGCCGGACGACCCGGCTGCCGTCCGAGCCACGTTCCAGCAGGATCCCTGGCACTACACGCTCGCCCGGATGGTAGACGCCTGCGCGGCGAACGGGATCATGCCATACTACGGGCCGTTCGGTGACATCGCCGACGTCCTCGCCTGCGAGGACCAGTTCCGCAACGCGTTCCTGCTCGGGTGTGTCGGGGCGTGGTCACTGCATCCCGTCCAGATCGACATCGCGAAGAAGGTCTTCAGCCCCGAGCCCGCGGACGTCGAGTGGGCAAAGCGCGTCGTCGCGGCCATGGGCGACGGAACGGGTGCCGTGATGGTGGACGGCACGATGCAGGACGACGCCTCGGTGAAGCAGTGCCGGGTCATCCTCACGCTCGCCACTCGCCTCGCCGCCCGGGACGCACAGCTCGCGGCGGCCTACGGACTACCCGCGCCGGAGGCACGATGACCGGCACCGCGGCCCCGGGTTCCCCGGCGGGTTCCCCGTCCGCGGGCCGCCCGCCCGCCGCGTACCGTCCGCGGCGTTCCATCCTCTACATGCCCGGGGCCAACGAGCGTGCCATGGAGAAGGCCAGGAATCTGCCGGCCGACGCGCTCATCCTGGACCTCGAGGACGCGGTGGCGCCCGTCGCCAAGGAGCGCGCCCGGGAGCAGGTCTGCGCGGCGGTGGCCGACGCCGCCTACGGCCACCGGGAGATCACGGTTCGCGTCAACGCCCGCGGCAGCTCCTGGCATGCCGACGACCTGCGGGCCGCGGGACGGGTGGGCCCGGACGCCGTCGTGGTGCCGAAGGTCGAGTCGCCGTCGGACGTCCACGCGATCGAAAAAGGGCTCGAGGCGGCCGGCGCGCCGGACCGCACCATGATATGGGCGATGGTGGAGACACCTGGTGCCATCCTGCGCGTCCAGGAGATCGCCCAGGCGTCGCCCCGGCTCACCGTTCTCGTGATGGGCACCAACGACCTGGCCAACGAACTGCGTGCCGAATTCGTGCCCGGCCGCGCCCCGCTGCTGACCGGCCTGGGGCTGTGTCTGCTGGCCGCGCGCGCGAGTGGAACCGTGATCCTCGACGGTGTCTACAACGACATCCGCGACGCCGACGGCTTCGCGGCGGAATGCCGCCAGGGCCGCGAGATGGGCTTCGACGGTAAGACGCTTATCCACCCCAACCAGATCGAGACGTGTAACCGCACGTTCTCACCCACCGAGGCCCAGGTCGCGCAGGCCGCGGAGATCGTGCGGGTCTGGGAGGAGGCGCTACGCGAGGGCCGCGGAGTGGCGACCGTCGACGGCCGGCTGATCGAGAACCTGCACGTCGACAACGCGCGCCGGATTCTCGCCGTCAGCGCGGCCATCGCGGGTCTGGCCGACGGCCAGGCGGCCTCCTGACGGTGACCGTTCTGGCCGTGACCGTTCTGGCCGCTTCGACGGCTGTAGGGATGCGACAGCCTCTCCACCGCGGTGGAAGCCACCGCCGTTCCCTGCCAGCGTGATCCGGGCTCTCGGACGCTCGGACTCGCGGGCGATGTCTCCTGTCGGTCAGTGCAGGGGCCGGTGCGCGGTCTCGGGGAGCCGGCTGAAGACGACGGTGCTGACCAGGGCGACGGCGGTGACGTACCAGCCGAAGGAGGCAGCGTGGCCGATGTCCACGAGGTAGGTGGCGACGTAGGGGCCGGTGCCGCCGAAGAGGGCGACGGAGAGCGCATAGGGGAACCCGATACCGGAGCTGCGCAGGCGCGCCGGGAACAGCTCGGCGACCACCGCGCTCGAGATGCACGACCAGCAGGCGAGGAACACCAGCCCCATGATCTGAACCAGGAGCAGCCTGGTGGTCGAGCCGTCCAGTAGGGCCAGCATCGGAACCGTGCCGACCACGAAGAAGGTGCCGAAGATGAGCAGCATCGGCCGCCTGCCGACGCGGTCCGAGATCGCTCCGAAGACCGGCTGCAGGGCGAGGAAGATGGTCAGCGCGACGACACCGGAGAGTCAGGGC
>NZ_CDXDOS010000305.1:0-3576 GCF_978021245.1 Frankia sp. CoBUL1 | reverse complement strand
AGGCGCCGGTAAGTCGCCGTACCAGGGGATGGACGATCTCGGTGGGCGACGGGTCTGCACGGCGGCCGGCGCGGCGGCGACCATCCGGCGGGCACCGTCGCGCCCGGTGCTGCGCACCGTGCCGAACATCGCCGACTGCCTCGTGCTGCTCCAGGCCGGGGAGGCCGACGCCGTCATGACCACCACGGCCATCCTCAACGGGATGGCCGCCCAGGACCCGCGGCTGTACGTTGTCGGACCGGCCCTGTCGGACGAGCCGGACGCGGTCGCCGTCAGCCTCGACCATCCGGAACTGACCCGCTTCGTCAACGGCGTGCTGGCCCGCGCGATCGCCGACGGCACCTGGAAACGGCTGGCCCGGCGGTGGCTGTCGGGACTGACCGATGATGATCTCTCGGTGGGAGGTGGACGCGGTCCTGACCCGGCTGCGTTCGGGGGGCGTTCCCCCTCGCCCGCCCCTCACCCTCAACCCCGATTTCGACCCCGATCTCGACCGAGGAGTGTGCGTGAACGCGGTCATCCCCTGCCCGGAGCCGGACTGCGACGGCGTCGTCGAGGACGGGTCGCGGACCGCACCGAGCCGGCTGGGCGCGGGCCTGGTCGAGGTACCCGGGCCCGACGTTCCCGAGCCCGACGTGCCGGACCCGGCGTCGATGCTGCTGGCGGACCCGCAGATCCCGGAACGGCGGCGGGCCTGTGCCGGGTGCGGCGCGCCGGTGGGACGCGCCCGGGGCCGCCGGCCCACGCGTCCCGAGGGCTTCTGCCCGGGATGCGGCCAGCCGTTCTCGTTCCGTCCCACGCTGCACGCCGGTGACCGCGTCGGGCCGTACGAGATCGCGGGGGCCCTCGCGCACGGCGGCCAGGGCTGGATCTACCTCGCCCGGGACCCGAGCGTCGCGGAGGGCTCCTGGGTCGTGCTCAAGGGCCTGCTCGACTCCGGCGACCGCGAGGCACAGGCCGCGGCCATCGCCGAGCGCCGGTTCCTGGCCTCCGTCGACCATCCGGCGATCGTGCGGATCTTCACCTTCGTCGAGCATGCCGGCACGAGCTACATCGTGATGGAGTACATCGGCGGCACCTCGCTGCGGGAGGTGCTGTGCCGGCGTCGGGCCGACGCCGGCCGGCCCGACCCGCTGCCGGTCACCCAGGCCGTCGCCTACCTCCTCGCGGCGCTGCCCGCCTTCGCCTACCTGCACCGAAACGGCCTGGTGTTCGGCGACTTCACACCCGACAACGTGATGCTCGGCCGGGAGACACCGCGCCTGATCGACCTCGACGCGATCCGTCGCATCGACGACGGCGCAGTAGCCGGAGCCGGCTGCGGCACCCTCGGCTACCAGGCACCCGAGGTGCCCACCACCGGCCCCTCGGTCGCCTCCGACCTGTTCGCCGTGGGACGCACTCTCGCGACCCTCATCCTGGACTTCCGCGGTAACACCTCGACCTACCTGCACACGATGCCACCGGCGGCGGACCATCCCGTCCTCGCCCGGCACGAGTCGCTGTACCGGTTCCTGCTCAAGGCGACCGCGCCCGATCCCGACCGCCGCTTCACCGGCGCCGAGGAGATGCACGACGAACTGCTGGGGGTGCTGCGGGAGATCGTCGCGGCCGAACGCGGGACACCGGCCCCGGCGCCGGCGCCGAGCCGGCGGTTCACCGGCGACCTCCACCCCACCGGCGAAGGTGGCCCCACCGCGCTGCCGCCGTGGTCGGTGCTGCCCCGGCTACGGGCCGACCCCGACGACCCGGCGGCGGACCCGCTCACCGCCCTGCCGGACCTCGCGCCCGAGCAGCTCGCCGAGCTGCTCGGTGCGATGGGAACCACCAGCGTCGGGGCGCGCCTGCGCCTGGCCGACCTGCGGATGCGCCTGGGTCGGACCGCCGCCGCCAGCGAGATGCTCGCCGAGATCGAGGCGGAGGACCCCTTCGAGTGGCGGGTGGACTGGCAGCGCGGGCTGCTGGCACTCGCCGACGGCGACACCGCCGCGGCCCGCGGCGCGTTCGACCGGGTCTACGACGAGGTCCCGGGCGAGCTCGCGCCGAAGCTGGCGCTGGCGCGCACCGCGGAGGCCGCCGGTGACCTCCCCCGGGCGCAGCAGCTGTATGACCTGGTGTCGCGCACCGACGACGCGTTCACCGGCGCGGCGTTCGGGCTGGCGCGGGTGCGGATCGCCGCGGGCGACCGCGACGGTGCGGTGGCCGCCTACCGCCGGGTACCACCGGCCTCGGCCGCCCACGTCGACGCCCAGATCCGGCTGGCCCGGGTACTCGGCACGGTGACCGTGGCCGGCGTCCCCAATCGGGCCGGCATCATGGCCGCGTCGGACGTGCTGGCCGGCCTGGACCTCGACCCGGGCTGCCGGGCCGCTCTCACCCGGGATCTGCTGACCACCGCGCTCGACCTGGTGGCGGCCGGCACGCTCCCGGTGGACCCGGGCGTCACGGTCGCCGGTGCCGCACTGCGGGAAGCGGACCTGCGCTTCGGCCTGGAACGCGCCTACCGGGAGCTCGCCCGGCTGGCCGCGACCACCGACGAGCGGTACGCCCTCGTCGACCTCGCCAACCGTGTCCGCCCGCGGACCCTGGTATGAACGCCGGACAGCGGCCGGGACCGGCGCCGGGGCCACGGGACCCCGGCCTGGCGGGACGCTGCCCCGGCTGCGCGGCGCCGGTCCTTCCCGACGACCGGTTCTGCGAACGCTGCGGCGTGGCCCTGACGGCGGCCGGCCGCGAGCCCGGCGACCGGATCGATGTCGATCTGACGATCGCGGCCGGCGTGTCGGACCGCGGTCTCGTCCACCGGAGCAACGAGGACGGGTTCGCCCTCGCCGTCGTCGGCCCGCCCGGGCCAGCCGACCTGCCCGGCCCGGCCCGCCCGGCGGTCGTGGCGGTCGTGTGCGACGGGGTGTCGACGGCTCCCGGCTCGGGACCGGCCGCCGTGGCCGCCGCCCGGGACGCCACCGCCTTCCTGGCCGACGCCGTGGGCACGCCGAGGTCTCCCGAGCCGACGGGCAGCGGCGTCCCCTGGGAGAACGCCGCGCTGCGGGCGGCGACCGCGACCGCCCAGCGCAGCGCCGTCGCCTCGATCACCAGCCCCGACGACGCGCCGGCCTGCACGTTCGTCGCGGCGATCGTGACGGCGGACCGGCTCGCCGTCGGCTGGCTCGGGGACAGCCGAGCCTACCTACTCGGCCCGCGGGGCGCGCACCTGCTGACCGAGGACGACACGCTGGCGGCCGAGGCGGTGCGGGCCGGCCTGCTTCCGGCCGAGTTGGCCGAGACGGCGCCCGGCGCCCGGCGCCCACACCATCACCCACTGGATCGGGACGGGCAGCGAGTCGGCGGTACCGCGCGTCGTCTCGCTGCCCCTCACCGGGCCGGGACGGATGGTGCTGTGCAGCGACGGGCTGTGGAACTACGCCTCGGCCGCCACGGCCCTCGCCGGTCACGTCGGGCGCCTGCCGGCGGACGCGCCCGCCGCCGCGGTCGCCCACCATCTCGCCTCGGTGGCGCTGGCCGCCGGCGGCGCGGACAACATCACCGTGGTCGTCATCGACATATTCTGACTGAGCC
>NZ_CDXDOS010000304.1:0-3582 GCF_978021245.1 Frankia sp. CoBUL1 | reverse complement strand
CGGTCACCCAGTACGACCAGCACGCGGTGCGCTGCCGGTGCGGAAAGGTCCACACCGCGCCCCGCCCGGACGGGGCGCGGCCTGGGCCGGTCGGCTACGGGCCGAACCTGATGGCCTGGTGCGTCTACCTGATGGTCGTCCATCACCTCCCGGTCGCCCGCGTCGTCGAGTTGCTCACGTCGCTGACGGGCGCGGCGCCGTCCGCCGGGTTCGTCCACTGTCTGATCAGCCGGACGGCGGCAGGGCTCGCCGGGGCCGACGCGCGGATCCGCGCGCTGATCTGCCTGGCCGCCATCGTCGTGATGGACGAGACCCCGCTGCGCGTCGGACCGCGCCTACCCCGGCCCGGCCGCAAGAAAGCCGAGAAGTACCTGCTTGTCGCCGCCACCGCGCTCTACACCCGCTTCGAGCTCGGGGACCGGGACCTGGCCACCTTCAAGGCCTCCGTCCTCCTCGACCTCGCCCGGGCCGGCGCGACCGTCGTCCACGACCGCTACCACCTCTATGACCACCCCGCGTTCGCCGCCGGCGGCGACCCCGCGGACCGCGACATCCCCGACAGCGCGGACCACGAACCAGACGAGGCTGTCTTCGCCGGCCTGCTCCACCAGGTCTGCACCGCCCACCTGCAACGCGACCTGACCGGCGCGGCCGAGGTCCACCCGGACGAGACCTGGCCCGAGCAGATCGCCGAGGCGCTGCGCGGCCTGGTCCACCACACCAACCTCGCCCGCCACGACGCCGCCCTCCCCGCACCGACCTGACCCAGCCCACAACCCACGCGTGACCGGAGGCGCCACCCGCCGACCGGCCATCACTCGATGCCACGGAATCCCGCCGCCAGCACACGGCCTGAACGTTTACCGTTCACAACTCGGTGTCCACGATGATCTCGCTGGGCGTGCTCACCCTGCTGAACCATCCCGAGGAGCGGGCGACGCTGCTCGCCCACCCGGAGCGGCTGAGCGTCGCGGTGGACGAGATGCTGCGGTTCTTCTCGGTCAACGACGGCACCCCGATGCGGCTGGCGACGGACGACGTGCTGATCGGCGACGCGTTGGTCAAGGCGGGTGACGGCCTGGCAGTGCCGACGTTGCCCGTAAACCGCGACCCGTCGGTATGCCCGCATCCCCATCAGCTCAACCTCATGCGGGAACAGCCGGTCAGGCACATGGCGTTCGGTCACGGACCGCACCAGTACCCGGCGAATCACCTGGTGCCGGATCTGCTGGAGATCGTCTACACGACACTGTTCGAGCGGGCTCCCACGCTCGCGCTGGCGGTGCCCGAGGCGGAGCTGACGCACAAGTACCACTCGATCCAGGCGTTCGGTCCGGCCGAAATGCCGATCACCTGGTAGGAGCGCCGGCGGTCGGGCGTCTCGACGGCGGACCGTCAGCTCCTGTTTGACGCCAGCGACGTAGACAACCTAAGGTTGACGACATGACCCAGACTACTCCGCCAGTCAGGCTCGACGACCTGATCACAGCGATCACCAAGACCAACACCGACGCCCTCGACAATCTGGCCGACGCGGTGCAGATGGCTGACCAGATCGGCGAGATCGCCGATCACCTGATCGGTCACTTCGTCGACAGGGCCCGTCGTTCCGGGGCGTCCTGGACCGACATCGGCCGCAGGATGGGCGTCACCAAGCAGGCCGCGCAGAAACGGTTCGTCGGCAAGCCCGCCGCCGCTCCGGCTCACACTTTCGAAAAGCTCACCAAGCTCGCCCACAACGCGGTCGTCGCGAGCATGAACGAGGCCAAGCTGGCAGGCAACGCCGAGATCGTACCCGCGCACCTGATCCTCGGCCTGCTCAGCACCGACGGCACCGCGGTCGCCGCGTTGCGGGCGCAGGGTGTCGACCTCGGCCAGGCGCGAGACACGGTTGCGGCGACCCTGCCGGCGCGCAACGACACCGATCCGGTGATGATTCCGTACGACGCCCGCGCGAAGAAGGCGCTCGAACTGACGTTCCGGATAGCCCTACGGCTCGGCGACGACGGTGTGGGCACCGGCCACGTTCTGCTGGGATTGTTGGAGGAGGAGAACGGCGCCGGGGCGCTGCACTCGCTCGGGGTCGACGCGGCAACGGCCGAGCGGTTCGTCGCGGACGCCGCCGACGAATAGCCCGTCACCCGGTAAAACGACCACACGGAACCGCCTGGCGAGGTGAAATCCTACACCTCGCCAGGCGGTTCGCCGTGAACTGCCCCGGGTTCGATGTCGCCTCGGCCTGGAGGGTCGAGGCGTGTCACGCCCTTCCCGTACCCGTGCATTCGGAGTGATGCGATGGCTATCGAGGGCTTCGCCCCGGCGCAGAACGCGTACGACTGGTCCGAGACGCCGGGAGCGCCAGCAGGGGCGGGGTCGAACCGCCGACCTTCCGCTTTTCAGGCCGAACCGACCGTGATGTCAGCGTCCGTGGACATGTGCTGCCGTGTGTGGAAGGCCGTCGACGTGCGCGCCGGTTCGCCGGCGTTGCTACACCCGTTGCTACACCTCCCCATGATCGCTGCGCTGCCCCAGACTGTCGCGCTGGGCTTACCGGGTTGATCGTGTCGTCATGGTCGGTCTGGGGTTCCCGGATCCGGCTGGCCAGATCGGGGTGCGGCCCGTGACACCCGAAAACGTCCGCCATCGACGCATGGCAGCAGCCTCGCCGCCCCGGCTGGGTTAGGGCTTTTTCTCGTGGGGTACAGGCGGCCTCGTGACCGGGACGACGCGCAAAAGTCTTTCCAGGCCGGTGTAGTCGCCGGGGTTGGTGGTGAACAGTGGAAGGTCCTCCGCGACCGCCGTGGCGGCGATCATCAGGTCGGCGGTCCGGCGGCGCGGTTTGCGGCCCGCGGCAACGACGGCCGCGGACAGTCGGCCGTAGACCCGCGCCGCCTCGGCGTCGAACGGGATCGGGTCGAACTCGTTCTCGGCACGTTGGAGGATCTCCATGCGCCGTGCCCGTTCCTCATGCTCGTCGTACAGGTCCTGCTCGTCGTTACGGCGGACCTGGTGCGGCCCGGCGGACAGCTCCGCCAGCGTCACCACGCTGATCGCCATCTCGTCCGGAAGCTCGGCGACGTCGACCCAGCGGCGCAGGATCAGGATGTTGGTGTCCAGCAGGCCCTGCCGGACGGGCTCACTGGTCATAGGCATCCGTCGCCTCGTGGTCGGCCGCGGCCTCCTGGTCGGCGCGGAACGCCTCCAGGCCGGTGTCAGGTGCGTTGCGCGACATCGCGGCGAACTCCTGCCGCGAGACGAACCGGCGCCGGCGCCGGAGCGGGACGAGCTGCCCGATCCGGTGACCATCCCGAGTGACCGTGAACGACTGCCCATGCTCGACGGCGTCCATGATCTCCCGCGACCTCGACCGCAGATCCCGCTGCGTGATCTCAGGAGTACTCACCCCGACAGCGTAGCACCCGGTGCTACAGCGTGCCGCGACGAAGATCCAGAGTCTGGCCAGGCGATGTTGACCGCCCGGCTTCGCCATACCGCCGTGTGCCTGCGGTCGCCTCCCAGGGCCGCGCAGAGATCACGCTACGTTGTGATCGGTGACGTTTTGTAGACGTGCTGTGGGGTGAC
>NZ_CDXDOS010000303.1:0-3582 GCF_978021245.1 Frankia sp. CoBUL1 | reverse complement strand
CCCTGGTCAGCTGCCCAAGGAGGTGCACGACAAGGCAGGGCCGCGCAGAGATCACGCAACGTAGCGTGATCTCTGCGCGGCCCTGCCTTGTCGTGCACCTCCTTGGGCAGCTGACCAGGGACGGAGCCGTCGACGGAGGATGCCGGAGATCGCCGTCGCCGGGGCACCGGAGCCGTCGTTCCGGTCACCGACGGAAATCATCAGGAGTGCTACCGTCATTGCCGGAATGGGCATCGCCCGAGTACGACGGAAAGCATCGCTGTGCACGGATTACCTTTTGGGCCCGGGCGGGCCTGTCGGTGGGTTGCCGGTAGCCGGGGGAGACCCCCGCTTCTGATCACGTGATGCTTCCCTCGGACGTCGGCATCCTCTCCGTGGCGGTATGTTTCGTTTCCGTTGCCGATACGTTCGTTGTCGGTTCGCCGTCGGCGAAGCGCTGTCGGGGGCAGGGGCGGCCGCGCGTGCCATATTGGAAGCAACCCCGGGCAACACCCGGTCGATCGCCCGCCTTACACGATGAGGCGGTACCGCTCAGGCTTGTTCTTCCGCGAAACACGCACCACACGGGAGTATGAGCACATTGTAGCCGCAGCCCAGGTGGGACCGCGATCGTCGCGGGGTCCGCCGGCGGCTCGTTCGAGGAGCAACCTCCGTGACCGCAACCACTGACCAGCCGATTCTCGGTTCCACCACGTCGGACTTCGCCGGGCTCAGCCCGCGGCCGTCCGACGATGATCCCGCGTTTGCCCTGCACCGCGGAGGAAAGATCAGCATCAGCGTTACCGCTCCATTGAACAATCGGGAAGACCTGTCCCTGGCCTATACGCCCGGAGTCGCGCAGGTGTGTACCGCCATCGCCGGGACTCCGGCCCTTGCCGACGACTACACCTGGCGGTCTAACACCGTCGCCGTGGTCACCGATGGGACGGCCGTGCTCGGCCTCGGTGACATCGGCCCCGCGGCCTCCCTGCCGGTGATGGAGGGCAAGGCCGCACTGTTCAAGCGCTTCGGTGGTGTGGACGCGGTGCCACTGGCCCTTGCCTGCACGGACGTCGAGGAGATCGTCGACACCGTCGCGCGCCTCGCTCCGAGCTTCGGCGGGATCAACCTCGAGGACATCTCGGCACCGCGCTGCTTCGCCATCGAGCGCCTCCTGCAGGACCGCGTCGACATCCCGGTCTTCCACGACGACCAGCACGGAACGGCCATCGTCGCGCTGGCCGCGCTGGAGAATGCGGCGAAGCTCACCGGACGCACCCTGGGTGATCTGCGTGCCGTGGTGTCCGGCGCGGGCGCCGCCGGCGCCGCCGTGGCCCGCATCCTGCTGGCCGCCGGCATCGGGGACATCGCGGTTGGCGACAGCCGCGGCATCCTCTACGCCGGTCGGGACAACCTCACCCCGAGCAAGGCCGCGCTCGCCGCCGAGACCAACCGTGCCGGCCTGGCCGGGTCCATCACCGACGCGCTCGCCGGCGCCGATGTCTTCCTCGGGCTGTCCGCCGGGCAGGTCCCGGAGGAGGCGGTCGCCACCATGGCGCCGGAGGCGATCATTTTCGCGATGGCCAACCCCGATCCCGAGATCGACCCGGCGGTCGCCCACAAGTACGCGCGGATCGTGGCGACCGGTCGCAGTGACTACCCGAACCAGATCAACAACGTTCTCGCCTTCCCCGGAATCTTCCGGGGAGCGCTCGGCGTCCGGGCCAGCCGCGTGACGGAGGGCATGAAGCTCGCCGCCGCGAGGGCGCTCGCCGCGGTGATCGCGGACGAGCTGGCCGAGGATCTCATCATCCCAAGCGTGTTCGACGACCGGGTCGCCCCGGCCGTCGCCGCGGCGACGGCCGCGGCCGCGCGGGCGGACGGGGTGGCCCGCCGCTGACGAGGGCCGACTGATCGCCGGCGTGCCAGCCACAAGGCGTCCAGGGATCCCGGTGCACCTTCTCCGGGGTCCCTGGACGCCTCCACGGGGCCCGTGCCACGCGGGGTCCCCCCCTTGACGGTCGAGTCCCCCGCGTCCCGCTGCGGGTCCTGAGCCGCGTTCCCGGGCCGTTCGCGAGCCCGCGTGGTCTCAGCCCGTGTGGGTCTCAGCCCGTGTGGGGCTCAGACCCGGCCGCATCCCGGGCAGGGCCGGTTCTCCACCGCCTCCGCGAGCGGGCGCAGGGTCCCACATCCCTTGTAAGAGCAGCACACGAAGTCGGCGGGAGCCACCGTGATGACCGGTATGCCGTCCACGATGACCGTCGCGGGTGCCTCCGGGACGGGCGCGGGGTGTCGGCGGCGCCAGCCCAGCCGCCGGCTCGACCCGTTTCTGCGTGGCGAGTCGGGCATGTCCTCGTGGGTCACCACGGCCTGTTTACCATTGGACGTCCACCCTTGTTGTTCCCACGGTGTCGAGTTCAGCACACCGGCCTGGCAGGCGCGGTTGCCGGCCCGGATGGTCCCCTTCGTCCGTGGCGTCGCCTGTCGATTGTCCTGAGTGGATCCGCGCCGGTCGGCCTCGCTCGCGTCTGCACGCCAGTAGCCGTAGGTTCGAAGGGTGCTAGCCGCCGCCGCCATGTCCCTCCACCCCGATTCCCCGCTCGACGGCCTGGCCATCGGGGAGCAGCCCGAACCCGCGCCGCTCGACGGGTGGGTCACCGTCACGGTGCGGGCCGCCTCGCTCAACCATCACGACCTGTTCAGCCTGCGTGGAGTGGGCCTGCCCGCGGATCGGCTCCCGATGATCCTCGGCTGTGACGCCGCCGGGGTGACCCCCGACGGGCAGGAGGTCATCGTCCACAGCGTGATCGGTGATCCGGCAGCGGGCGGGGGGGACGAGAGGCTGGACCCGAAGCGGACCCTGCTGTCCGAGCTGTACCCGGGAACCCTTGCCGAGCGGGTCGCCGTGCCGCGGCGCAACCTGATCCCGAAGCCCGCAGGGTTGTCGTGGGAGGAGGCCGCCTGCCTGCCGACCGCCTGGCTCACCGCCTACCGGATGGTCGTCTCCCGGGCGGGGCTGCCCGCCGGGGGCGGCGGCACCGTGCTCATCCAGGGAGCCGGTGGGGGGGTGGCCACCGCGGCGCTGCTGATCGCCAAGGCCGCCGGGCACACCGTTTTCGTGACCTCGCGGGACGAGACCAAGCGGAAGCGGGCGGCCACCCTCGGCGCCGACGAGGTTCTCGAACCCGGTGCCCGGCTGCCGCGCCGGGTCGACGCGGTCATCGAGACCGTCGGCGCCGCCACCTGGGGTCACTCGGTGAAGGCAGTGCGCCCCGGCGGGCGCATCGTGGTCTCGGGCGCCACCAGTGGTCCGAACCCGCCGGCGGATCTCACCCGGATCTTCTTTCTCCAGCTGTCGGTGATCGGTTCCACCATGGGGAGCCGGGACGAGCTAGTCGATCTCGTCGCATTCGTGGAACGGACCGGGGTGCGGCCGCTGATCCACGAGGTGCGCCCGTTGGCCGATGCCCGGGCCGCCTTCGAGCAGCTGCTCGGCGGTGAGTTCTTCGGCAAGTTGATACTCCGCCCCCCCGCCTAGCCCCTTCGTCGTGGTGCGGGGACTCCTGGCTCGGGGCTGGGCGGGCTAGCGGGAGTTTCCTAGAT
>NZ_CDXDOS010000302.1:0-3591 GCF_978021245.1 Frankia sp. CoBUL1 | reverse complement strand
TTTCCGCCACCAACTGCCGAAGGTGGACCATGACAATCCTCGACGACAGCACCGCGCCCGGCTTCGTCGGGCCGCCGAGCTCCCACGGTCCGCGTCGTGACCCGGCTCCGCTCCTGCCCGACCCCGAGCCGGTCCGGGTCCTCGGCACGGAGGCGGCGGGGAAGGTCGACACCGATCTGCTGCGCGTCCTGTACCACCGTCTGGTGCTGGGACGGCGCTTCAACCAGCAGGCCACGACCCTGGCCAGGCAGGGCCGCCTCGCCGTGTACCCGGCGTCCACCGGCCAGGAGGCATGCCAGATCGCCGCGGCCATGGTGCTGCGGGAGTCGGACTGGCTGTTCCCCAGCTACCGCGACACGCTGGCGGTGGTGTCGAGGGGCGTGCGCCCGGTGGACGCGCTGACGCTGATGCGCGGGAACGCGCACAGCGGCTACGATCCGCGGGAGCACCGGATCGCGCCGCTGTCGACTCCGCTGGCCACCCAGGCCTGCCATGCGGTGGGCCTGGCCCACGCCGCTCGCCTGCGCGCGGCCTCGGATCCGTGGGCGGCGGAGGACGTCGTGGCGCTTGCCCTGATCGGCGACGGCGGCACCAGCGAGGGCGACTTCCACGAGGCGCTGAACTTCGCCGGGGTGCTGAACGCGCCAGTGGTGTTCCTGGTACAGAACAACGGCTATGCGATTTCGGTGCCGCTGGCCCAGCAGTCCGCGGCGCCGACGCTGGCACACAAAGCGGTGGGCCATGGGATCATCGGTCGCCTGGTGGACGGCAACGACGCGCCCGCGGTGCACGGTGTGCTGCGCGCGGCGGTCGAGCACGCGCGGTCGGGTCGCGGCCCGGTGCTGGTCGAGGCGGTCACCTACCGGCTGGAGGCGCACACCAACGCCGACGACGCGACCCGCTACCGCACCTCGGAGGAGGTCGCCGCCTGGCAGGCCCGCGATCCGCTGACGCTGCTGGAGCGGCAGCTACGCAAGGCCGGTCTCCTCGACGACGCCGGCGTCGCCGCAGTCGCGCGGGCCGCCGAGGAACTCGCCGCCGAGATACGCGCCCAGTTCGATCGTGTGCCTGATCTCGATCCGGGCTCACTGTTCACGCACGTCTATGCCCAGCCGACCAGCCAGCTTCGTGAGCAGGCCGCCGAGCTGATGGCCTGGCAGGCCGCGGACGCAGCCAAAAGCGACGGCGCACGATGAGCGCCGCGACCATGGTGCGGGCCCTCAACGCCGCGTTGCGCGACTCGCTGCGCGAGGACGCGCGCGTCCACATCCTCGGCGAGGACGTTGGCACCCTCGGCGGCGTCTTCCGAGTCACCGACGGCTTGGCTGCCGAATTCGGCGCGCAACGCTGCCTGGACACCCCCCTGGCCGAGGCAGGCATCCTCGGCACCGCCGTGGGCATGGCCATGTACGGCCTGCGGCCCGTCGTGGAGCTGCAGTTCGACGCCTTCGCCTACCCCGCGTTCGAGCAGCTCGCGTCGCATGTGGCCAAGATGCGTAACCGCACGGCCGGGAAGACCACGCTGCCGATCACCATCCGCATCCCGTACGGCGGTGGCGTCGGCGGCGTCGAGCACCACAGCGACTCCAGCGAGGCCTACTACGCGCACACCCCAGGCCTGCACGTCGTCACCCCCGCCACCGTCGCCGACGGCTACGGGCTGCTCCGCTCGGCGATTGCCTCGGACGACCCGGTGGTGTTCCTGGAGCCCAAGCGGCTCTACTGGTCTACGGACGAGCGGTCCATGGACGAGCGGTCCATGGACGAGCGGTCCACGAACGACTTCTCTCCGGCCGAGGTGCCGCCGATCGGCCGCGCGGTGGTCCGCCGGACCGGTACCTCGGCGACCCTCCTGACCTACGGCCCCTCGCTCCCCGTGTGCCTCCAGGCGGCGGCGGCCGCGCGCTCGGAGGGCTGGGACCTGGCGGTGGTCGACCTGCGCTCGCTGGTCCCCTTCGACGACGAGACGGTCTGCGAGGCGGTCCGCGCCACCGGGCGCGCCGTTGTGGTCCACGAGGCCGCGGGTTTCGGCGGGGTCGGTGCGGAGATCGCTGCCCGCGTCAGCGAGCGGTGCTTCCACCACCTTGCCGCCCCCGTCCTGCGGGTCACCGGCTTCGACATCCCTTACCCGCCCCCCATGCTCGAACATCACTACCTTCCCAGCGTCGACCGCATCCTCGACGCCGTCGCCCGACTCCAGTGGGAGCAGTGACCCGTGGCCGCGGTACGCGAATTCCCCCTCCCCGACCTCGGCGAGGGCCTGACCTCCGCCGAGGTCGTCCGCTGGCTTGTCGGCGTCGGGGACGTCATCACCGTCGACCAACCCGTAGCCGAGGTCGAGACCGCCAAAGCCGTCGTCGAGGTGCCCTGCCCCTATGCCGGCGTCGTCACCTCCCTCGCCGGCCTGGCCGGTACCAGTGTCCCGGTCGGCACACCACTGATCACCGTGGCCGTCAGCGAGCCGGCAGCAGGGCGAACGGGCTCCGGGAACATCCTCGTCGGTTACGGCACCAGCACGGAACCCCCCCGAACCCGCCGCCGACGACGCGTCGGCGCTCCCGGAGCGCCTCCCGTACCGGCGCTTACCCCGGCTCCCGGACCGGCGACGCCACTCGGGCCTTCCGCCCAGACCGTGGTCAAGGTCGTCTCGCCCCTCGTTCGCCGCTTCGCCCGCGAGAACTCCGTCGATCTCCGAAAACTCGTCGGCACCGGCCCGGACGGGCTGATTCTGCGCAAGGACGTGGAGAGTGCCATCGCCCCGCGTTCCGCTCCGTCGCGCCCGGCGGAGACCGACGCGACCGTCGTCCCGCTGGACCCGCTGGCGCGGCGCGCGGCGGAGACGTTCGTGCGCAGCAGGCGCGAGGTGCCGGACGCCACCTGCTGGGTCGACACGGATGCCACCGCCCTGCTCGCCGCCAAGGACACCCTCAACGACACCCGCAACGCGGGGGGCGCCGAGCCCAGAATCGGTCTCCTGGCGATCCTGGCCCGCATCTGCGTCGCCGCCCTGGTCCGCTTTCCCGCACTCAACTCCGCCGTCGTCACCGACGCGGACGGCCGCGCGACCGGCGTGCGCCACCACGCCGCCGTCCACCTGGGATTCGCCGCCCAGACCCCGCGCGGCCTGGTCGTGCCCGTGGTGCACCACGCTCAGGGCCTGACCACCGCTCGACTGGCCGCCGAGATCGCCCGGTTGACCGCCGCCGCCCGCGCGGGCACGCTCACTCCCGCCGAGTTGACCGGCGGCACGTTCACGCTCAACAACTACGGCGTCTTCGGTGTCGACGGCTCCACGCCCATCATCCACCACCCCGAGGCCGCGATGATCGGCATCGGCCGGATCGTCCCCAGGCCCTGGGCGGTGGACGGCGAACTGGCGGTCCGCAGGATCGTGCAGCTTTCGTTCACCTTTGACCACCGAGTCTGCGACGGCGCCACCGCCGGGTCCTTTCTGCGCTTCGTCGCCGACGCGGTCGAAGACCCCACGGTGCTGCTGCGCCACCTCTGATCGCCGTACCTCTGACCACCGCCTTACCAGCAGGCGATGACCGCTGCCCGCCCCGGTCCTAGCGGGAGTTTCCTAGATAAGTT
>NZ_CDXDOS010000301.1:0-3591 GCF_978021245.1 Frankia sp. CoBUL1 | reverse complement strand
GGCTCAATGAACCACCCGGCGTAGCCACACCGCGAGCAACTCGACCAGCAGGACCGTGGCGAACACCAGCACCAGCACGGCCGTGACCACACCGAACTCCAGTACCCGGGAGGCGTTGAGCAGCTGGAATCCGATGCCGCCCGCGCCGACGATGCCCAGCAGCGTCGCCGAGCGGATGTTCGTGTCAAGCTGGTAAAGCACATTCCCGACGAACGCGGGTGCGGCCTGCGGCAGCGTCGCGGCGAAGAACACCTGCCACCGCCCCGCTCCCGTGGCGCGCAGCGCGTCCTCGACACCCGGGTCGACCTCTTCCACGGAGTCCGCGACGAGCTTGCCGAGCAGCCCGACAGCACCGACGCCCAGCGCGAGCGCCCCGGCGACCGCACCGAGCCCGGTGATCACCACGAACACGATCGCCAGCACCAGCTCGGGGATGCCCCGCACGCACACGATCAGCAGCCGAACGACACGCGCGACCGGGGGCGCCACGTTGCGCGCGGCCAGCACCCCGATCGGCAGCGCCAGCACCGCCCCGATCAGCGTGGCCGCGAGCGCAATCTTGACCGTGACCCACAGGTCGTCCAGCAGTCCCGAGATGAACTCCGGCGGCCAGAAGAGGGTCAGCGTGCGCCCGAGATCACCGAGTCCGCCGAAGAACTGGGCCGGCGACAGGTGGGCACCCCAGACCGACGCGAGCACGACGAGCACGGTGAGCGCGGTGTACCCCGTCTTCCGTACCCTCGCGGGTGTCCACGGTGGGCTGATCTGCCCCGGTCGTCGCGGCGCCTGGATCGTGGCCTTCGGGTGCAGGAGCGCGCGGCGGATCGCCCCGGAGGCCAGTTCGACGAGCACGCACAGCACGAGCACGACCAGAGCCAGCGCCATGCCGCGGCGGTAGTCCAGCTGCCCCAGCGACGTCGCGATGGCGCGGCCGAGCCCGTCGATACCCACGAAGCCGAGGACGACCGAGACCCGCAGGTTGATGTCCAGCCGGTGCAGCGCGGTCGCCACGAACGCGGGCAGCACCTGCGGCAGCACGCCGGCCACCAGCTCCTGCCCACGGCCCGCACCGCCCGCGCGCATGGCCTCACGCGGGCCCTCGTCGATCTGCTCGACCGCGTCGGCGTAGAGCTTGCCGACCATGCCGACCGAATGCAGTCCCATCGCGAGAACCCCGGCCAGCGCGCCGAACCCGAACAGCCGAAAGAACACGATCGCCAGCACCACGTCCGGCACCGCGCGGGCCGCGACGATCACTGCCCGCGCGCCGAACCGCGCACCGCGGTGCGGCGCCGTGTTCCCGGCCGCCAAGATCGCAAGCCCCGTGCTGAGCACCACCGACAGCAGCGTGGCGCAGATGACGATCGACATGGTCTGGCCGGTCAGGCGCAGCAGCTCCCCCGCGGTGGGGAAGTCCAGGGGGAGCATCCGGGCGGCGAAGTCGGCCGCGTTCCGCCCGCTGTCGATCAGCGTCGCGACGTTGATCGACAGCGCGGCGAAGGCCCACCCGGCCAGGCCGAGCAGCCCCAGCAGCGCGGCCGTGCCCAGGACCGAATCGGTCCTGGGCCGGGCGAGGGTTCGCCCCGTCACGCGATGGCCCGCAGCGGGCCGGCTCGGTAGATCATGGCGACGGCCTGCTGGTGGTCAAGGTCGCCCGCAGCCTTGTCCAGCACGACCTGGCCCGAGCGCAACCCGACGATCCGGTCGGCCCACGACAGCGCCAGCTCGACCTGGTGCAGGCTGCACAGCACGGTCAGGTTCCGTTCGCTCGCGATTTCGCGGATCAGGCCCATCACCTGCGCCGAGGACTCCGGGTCCAGGGAGGCAACCGGCTCGTCCGCGAGCAGGATCTCCGGGCGTTGCATGAGCGCCCGCGCGACCGCGACCCGCTGCTGCTGCCCGCCCGACAGCGTGTCCGCGCGCTGGAACGCCTGTGACGCGAGCCCGACCCGTTCCAAGTGCTCCAGCGCCTCGAGTCGCACCGCCCCCGGATAGGTGACCAGACCCAGCCGCGGGCCACGCAGCCTGCCGAGCGCGCCGGTGCACACGTTCTCCAGCACCGAGAGGCTGTCGACCAGGTGAAACTGCTGGAACACGAAGCTGATCCGGCGACGCAGCTCCCGCAACCGCGCGCCCCGCGCCTGGCCGACGTCCGTGCCGAGCGCGATGACCCGGCCCGCGCTTGCCCCATGCAGGCCGTCGACGTGCCGCAGGAGCGTCGACTTGCCCGAACCGGACAGCCCCAGCAGGACGACCACCTCGCCGGGCTCGACGGTGAACGACACCTCGTCGAGGGCGAGCGTCTGGCCGAACCGCTTGGTCACCCCCTCGAAGCGGACGGCGCTCACTCCGCCGCCGTGCAGCTCTTGGCCTTCGTGACCTCGCAGACGTGCCGCACCGGGTCGAAGAAGGTGTCGGCGACCTTGACGAAACCCCAGTCGCCGGACTCGTCGACCATGCACTTACCGGGTGTGCAGAACCCATGGGACTCGAGGTAGTCGATGTTCATGTGCTCCTGGATCACTTTGGCGATCTTGTCCTTGAGCGCGGGATCGAGGTCGTCACTGATCGCGATCGGTGATCCGGGGATGAGGTCGGACTTCCACACCGTGGTCAGCTCACCGGCCTTGAGCTGACCCTTCTCGACCAGCTTCTTGTCGACCATCGCGTCGTAGGCGAACCCGGCGTCGCACTGCCCCTTGGCCACGCCGAGCGCCGACGCATCGTGCGTGCCGGCCAGCACCGCGGTGATCTCGCTATCGGGGTTCACCCCGGCGTCGATCAGCCCGGCCCGCGGATAGAGGTAGCCCGAGGTCGAGTTCGGGTCGACGAGGCAGACCTTCTTACCCTTGAAACCCGCGAGGTCGTGAATCGGCGAACCGGTCTTCACCACGCCGTAGGAGCGATAGCCCGGCGAACCACCTTTCTCCGCGAGCGCCGCGGCGACCGCCGTCGCCCGCACTCCGGAGGTGCGGGCGACCAGATAGGACAGTGCCCCGTACAGCGCGATATCGACCTTGCCGCTGCGCTGCCCCTCGATGACGGCGGCGTAGTCGGTTGCCCGCTGGAACCGGATCGTCTTCCCGGTTTCCTTCCGCAGCAAATCGATCGAGGACTGGTAGTCCTCCTGAAGCTTGGCCGACTCCTCGCCCGGAACCGCCGCGAACACCAGTTCGCTGGGGTCACGGGTGCTGCCGTTGCCGTTGTTCGCCGCGCTCTGACCACAGGAAGCCATGAGCACCAGCGCCGCCCCGGCCAGCGCGAGCACGCGCCATCGCTTGTTGACCATGTTTCCTCCTCGTCCGGTACTGCGGGAAGCCTGGAACGCCCGCGTGCCACCGTGGTGAAGCGTCGGCTACGAGCAACCGAACGGCCAGGGCTATCTCACGGCAGACGACCGCACAACCGGAAGAGGCCGTGATAACTCCCATACTGGGATTTCTGGTCCAGGGCTGCGCGAAGGTCGCGTGGTGTGACGGCCCGTTGCGTTAAGTGGCTATGAATTGGAGTGTCCGGCGGCGGTCTCCGGCGATGTGTTCGAGGGCTGTCTCTTATACACATCTGACGCTGCCGACGACTAGTCGAGTGTAG
>NZ_CDXDOS010000300.1:0-3602 GCF_978021245.1 Frankia sp. CoBUL1 | reverse complement strand
TTGAGGGGGTGCGAAGGAGATTCCTGGAGGTCGGCGGCAACCCGCACGTCAGCGGGTTGATGGTGGGCAGCGGAAACGGCCTCGGGAGTTATCCGATGAGCCAGCTGGGTTAATAGATGGGACGGCGGCGGATGATGTGGGCGGATGCACGGGAATCCGCGCGGGTGGATGGTAGGAATAGGCCGGGCTGGCCATGGCGGCCGCGGTCACACCCGGTCGGAACCACCCGGTCGGAGTTACCCGATCGGAGCCACATCCGGCTGGAGCCACCCGGTCGGAGTTGGCCGGCTGGAGCCACCCGGTCGGAGCTACCCGACCCGACCCGAGCCCGCCGGCCCGAGTCAGCCCGCCGCCCCTCTCGATCATGCGTGCAGCCGTGTAGCGAGGTCGCGAGGACGTCAAGGTCGAGGAGGTCCCCGAACCGGGGTGCCGGCCGGGGCACGTCAAACTTCGCGTCGCCCACAGCGGGATCTGTGGCACCGACCTGCACGAGCACTACGCCGGCCCCATCCTCTTCCACGCCGAGCCGTATCCGCTGACCGGCCTGTCGATCCCCCTCGTCCTGGGACACGAGCTAGGCGGCACCGTGGTCGACGTGGGCGATGGTGTCGCTTCGGTCGCCGTGGGCGACCGGGCAGCGCGCGGTGACGTTACCGGGCAGTCGGTGGTGATCGACGATGGTCCCGTGATGCGCTGAAACGCGGGTTTCCGCTCGAGCCGGCGGGTCAGGAGTGGATGACGGCCCGGCCGGTCATCGACTCGGGCAGGATCCGTACCCAGTGCGGATGCTCGATGCGGTCCGCCCAGGGCTTGAGTCCCGTCTGCTCGAGCCTGGCCAGCGTGTCCGGGTCGGTGACGGACACGGCCTTCCCGTTGATCAGAACGCTCCAGCCGCTGCGGGACGCCGGATCGCGCCCGTCGACCTCGAAGCCAACCGCGTCCTCCTCGATCGCGGCGGTCAGCTTCGAGCCCACGGCCGTCCGGAAGGCCACCGCCTCCCCGTCCATCACGTAGTTCACCGGCAGCACGAGGACCTCCCCATCCGCCCGGAACGCCACCCGGCCGAGCTGCTCGTTCCCGAGCAGCCACAGGCAGGTTGCGGGGGACAGCACCCCGCCACCGGCATGGTCGAAGGCGAACGCCACCCTGATGCTGGTCCCGCTGGTCCGGGTCGGTGTCTGCGTCGTGGGCATGGCCAGCTCGGTCCGATCGGTCGGTGAAGCCACGGTGACGAGCGCCGGCGCGCCCGCGTTCGGCGGGGTCATCGCGTCATCCCCCTCGTTCTGGGTAGTCGACGTACCTCCACTTCTGGACGGTAGTCGGACGGGGCGACCGCGGGCAGGGCCGGTCGTCACGTCGGCGCGGGTCGTCCGACCGGGGGATGGCCTGCCGGTGGTCCGCACCGGTCCGCGGGGAAGGCGTTCGCCGTGCCGGCCGGGCGGTGGTTACGTGGCCGGGCGGTGGTCACGCGGCCGGCTCGATGTCCGGTATCCGCGCGGCGCGGAACGTCACCTCACGCCGCAGCCGGAACCCGAGCGACTCGTAGAGTCGGATCGCGTTCGTGTTGGTCGCCGCGGCGTGCAGGAACGGTGTCTCCCCGCGGGCCCGGATGCCCGCGGCGACCGCGCGGACGAGCCGGGTCGCGAGGCCCTGGCCCCGGTGGCCCGCGTCCGTGCAGACGGCGCTGATCTCGGTCCAGCCGGGCGGGTGCAGCCGTTCCCCGGCCATCGCCACCAGCGTGCCGTCCCGCCGGATGCCGAGGTACGTGCCGAGCTCGATCGTGCGGGGCAGGAACGGCCCGGGTTTGGTGCGTTCGGCCAGCGCGAGCATCTCCGGTACGTCCGCGGTCTCCAGCCGCACGGCCTCCTTGTCCGGGAGCGCGTCGACCCCCTCGCCTACGAGCTGCGCGCCGTCGAAGCTCGCATCCCCCCAGCCGGGCGGCGGGGAAGCGTCGATGCCGGTGAACGGCGCGATCGCGCCCGGGCCGAGCAGCGCCGCGACGTTGCGCCAGGTGCTCTCGTCGGGCACGTCCGGCAGGGCGACGAACGGTGACACGCCGACCGGGTAGCGCAGCACGTCACCGACCCGCTCGGCGAAATGCGCGTGCGGACCCAGGAGGGAGGAACGGACGGGGTTGTTCAGCACATGCTGGCCGGTCGCGTGCCGCCCGGGCTCCGGCCGGTCGGGTCCCGGCTGGCCGGGGGTGTGTCGGCCGGGGGTGTGTCGGCCGGGGGCGTGCTGTCGGGGAACGGCAAGCCCGGTCACGCGGCGACCTCGATCACGATCTTGCCGCGGCCGTGGCCGTTCTCCACCGCGCGCAGCGCCGCCGGGGCCTGGTCCAGCGGGAAGGTCGCGGTCACGAGCGGGTCCAGCGCGCCGTCCACGACCAGCTGGGCGACCGCGTCGAGCACGCGGCTGTCCCGGGCCCGCTGGACCGTCGTCCCGCCGTGCCGGTCGCTCGCCCCGGACAAGGCCGTGACGAGCTTCGACCGGTCCGCGAGGACCTCGACGACGTCGTCCAGCGTCTCGCCCCCGACGAGATCGTAGATTCCGTCGACCCCCCGGGGCGCGGCGGCCCGCACCCGGTCCGCGACATCGGGGCCCGGCTCGACGTGCGCCACGCCGAGGGCCTCGACGAAGTCCTTCTTGCCGGCGCTCGCGGTGCCGACGACCGTCAGGCCCGCATGCCGGGCGATCTGCGCGGCGGCCACTCCCACGCCGCCACCCACACCGATGATCAGCAGGGTGGCGCCGGGCGGCAGGGCCAGCTGGTGCACGCCGTCGTAGGCGGTCGCCGCCGCGACCGGAAGCGTCGCCGCGGCCACGAAGGACACCGCGGCTGGCTTGCGCGCACTCTCCCTGGCGGTCAGCACCGTGTACTCGGCGTAGCCACCGCCCGGCGCGCTGCCGAACACCTCGTCGCCGACGGCGAATCCGTTGACGTCCGGGCCCGCCTGCGTCACCACGCCGGAGGCCTCCACTCCGAGCACGACCGGAAACACGGCAGGCGGGGCTGCCGGCAGCCGCAGGCCGCCCCGCAGCTTCCAGTCCACGGGGTTGACCCCGGCGGCGCGTACCGCGATCGTGAGCTGACCCGGCCCGGCCACCGGGATCGGGAGGTCAGCGAACGCCTCCACCTCCGGACCGCCGTGGTCGTTGTAGACGTAAGCCTTCGGCACCACAACCACCGTTCCCTTCGCCGTTTCCCCTGGCCGTCCCGCCGCGGCTGTCCCACCGCGTCGAGACCTCCGCGATGTCCGCGATGTCCGCGGCAGGCGTCAACGCCGACCGCGATCACCTACAACACCGGGCCGGGCCGTCACCTTCCGGCGGTGGCCGGCACCGGGACGGCGGCGGCCACCGCCGAGGTCAGGCCGATAGTCAAATTCTGGTTCTGTTCGACGTCGAAGAAGATCGAAGGAGGCCAGGGGAGGCCAGGGGAGGCCAGGGGGAGGCCGGGAAAGGCCGGGGGTGACCTGGGAGGCCGAGAAAGGTCTGGGCAGGTGCGATCCTGGCCGACTCACGTCCGGTGCCGCCGCTGCTCGGTGAGTAACTCGTAGGACCGCACCTGCTCGGCGGGGGTGACCTGGCGGGGCCGGTTT
>NZ_CDXDOS010000299.1:0-3652 GCF_978021245.1 Frankia sp. CoBUL1 | reverse complement strand
ACGGTTACCGGGAAAGGCTCAGTATCGTCCATGGAAAGGTTGACGGCGGGGAATCACCGGCTAACGGCGGGGAATCCAGGTGTCCTTGGATCCCCCGCCCTGCGAGGAGTTGACGATCAGACTGCCGGGAGGCGCCACCCGGCTGAGCGCTGCGGGCACCACCCGCGGCTCCCGCCCGGCGTAGACAAAGACCCGCAGATCCACCGCGCAGGGTTCGAGATGGCTGTCATGCCAGGTCGGATGGGTCGACAGCGACACCAGTTCCTGGCCGATCCACTGCCGGGGATTGGCCAGGATCCGCTCGCGGGCCTCGGTAAGCCGGTAGGGCTCGGCATGCGGCCCGATGACCACGCCGGACCCGCCATACCCGTCGACCGGTTTCACCACCAGTTGATCGAGGTTGTCCAGCACGTTTTCACACTGCTCCGGGTCGCCGCAGACATAGGTCGGCACGTCGTCGAGCACCGGCTGCTCGCCCAGGTAGTAGGTGACCATCCGCGGGACGTAGGCGTAGACGACCTTGTCGTCACCCACCCCGTTACCCAGAGCGTTCGCTATGCCGACCCGGCGGGCCCGGATCGCGCGCAGCAGCGGGAGCCCCAGCGGGGTGCCGTCGGCTCCGAGGGCGCCGAACAGGTCGTCCTCGTCCATCCGGCGGTAGAGGACGTCGACGCGGCACCGCCGGGAGCCGTCGATCCGGTGGACGACGTCGTTGTCGTCGACCAGCAGATCCGCCGGTTCCACCAGCGCAACGCCCATCTTCTCGGCGAGCAGGGAATGCTCGAAGTACGCCGCGTCGGTCTTCCCGCCAGTCAGCACGGCCACCGCCGGCTCCCCCGCGGCCGCGGCCGGGGCCGCCGCGGCCAGCGCCTCGTGCAGCAGGGCGGGTATGCCGTCCAGCCGCAGGATGCCGGCCGGCGGACCGAGCTCCGGCAGCACCGACTCGGCGAGCCGCCGGCCTTCCATGGCGTAGGCGATACCGGACGGGACGCGCAGGTTGTCCTCCAGCACCAGCCAGCCGCCGTCGCCGCCGCGGACCAGGTCGATGCCGGCGACGGTCACCCGGATGGCGTCCGGGCCGACGGCGCGACCGCCGTGGCGCAGGCTCGGCGCGTCGTTGACCACCCAGGCCGGCACGATCCCGTCGGCGACGGCCGCCCGCTCGCCGTAGATGTCGTGCAGGAACGCCTCCAGGGCCCGGACCCGCTGGCTCAGTCCGGTCATCAGGGTCGTCCAGTCGTCGGCGGCGATGATCCGCGGGACCAGATCGAACGGAAAGGGACGACTGGCGGAGTCCCCCGAGGCCCGGAAGACGATCCCCCGGTCGTTCTGCTCGGCCTCGCGCGTCCCGACCCGTTCGTCGAGGATGCCCGGGCCGAGCCGTTCCAAGGTGCGCATGACGGCCCGGTACTGGGGACGGACCGCGCCGCGGGCGTCGACGATCTCGTCGTACCCGGTCGGCTGGTAGCGTTCGAGCAGCCGCGGCGCGATCTGGTCGGAGGCGGACACAGCGGGCGCGCTCCCCAGCGCGGCCGCCGCCCCCGCGGGCGGGACGTCGCGGGTCTCGGCCAGCACCAGATCCGCGACGTCGGTGAGCAGACCCCGACGGGCGAAGGCCCGGCGCTGGCGGTGCGCCGAGCTGCCCCGGCCGACGGCCTGTTCGGCCAGGTTGTCGATGAGCTCCCAGTCGTCGAACCGTTCGAGCTGCGGGCGGACCTCGGTGAGCAGCCGGCGCAGCATGGCCTGGGCCGGTATCGGGCCGGCACCGAGGATGTCGACGAGGTCGCCCTCCAGGCCGGACCGGGCCGCCCGCCAGGTCGCCGCGCGCAGCAGCTCCGCGCGTGGCGGCGGGGCCTGGCCGCCGGCCTCGATCTCCTCGATGGCCTGGCACACCAGCGCCCGGAACAGCCCGGCGATAAGGATGACGTTGTCGACGTCCGGGCAGGCATCGCAGATGCGCAGCTCGACGGTGGGCAGGTGGGCCGACGGGCGGACGTCGAAGTAGACCATCCCCGGGTCGCTGATCACCCCGGACTTGATCAGGTCTGCCACGAGCTGGTCGTACTCCGCTGCGGTCCGGAAGGACCCGGCGACCCCCGCGGTCGGCCAGCGTTGCCACACCAGCGTGCGCATGCTCGCGTAGCCGCTGTCGGCGCCCATCCAGAACGGCGAGCTGGCCGAGAGCGCCAGCAGCATCGGCAGCCACGGCGCGGTCCAGGCGACGACGGCCATCGCGAGGTCGCGGTCGGCCACGTCGACGTGCACCTGGGCGCCGCAGATGAGCTGCTCGCGCGCGACGATCTGGTAGTCCTCGGTCATCTGCTCGTAACGGTCGTCCCGGGAGACGTCGAGCAGATCCATGTCCACGATCGGCACGGTGCCCGCAGCGGCCGGCCCGAGCCCGAGCTCGCCGGTCACCTCCGCGAGTCGCCGCCGCAGATCGAGCAGGTTCGTCCGCAGCTCCAGCAGATCCGCCGTCGGCTGACTGTTCGTCTCGACAACCGATTTCAATAGCTCTGGAGAGAACGAGTCCCCGTCGAGTCGACGGAGGACCTCCTCGGCCCTGGGAACGAGCTGACGGGTGGTGAGATCGAGGATGTGAAATTCCTCCTCGACGCCGACGGCCACGATTCGTGCGTCGCTCATGGCGGGCTACGCTACGGCCGGCCGGTTACGCATGCGTGTCACAGATATGACCCGCCTCGGGAAGAATCCCGCACTACTCGCCACGGACCTGCACCCCCGCCCTTGTCGTCGTCGGGTACCGGCCGCCACCCGGCACCTCACCCGACGCCTAGCCCGGCCCACCCACGCGGCCACTCTCGTCCGACCCGTCCGACCCGTCCGACCCGTCCGACCCGTCCGACCGGCCTGTCGGCCCTGCTGGTGGGGCCGACAGGCCCACCAGGGTCTCTACTATCCCGCCGGGCCTCGATAAAACGTGACGAAGCGTGCAGGGTTCGGCGTGTCCGATGCGGCGCGCGGTCGCCCGACCGGCTCACCGGCGGGAGGATCGACGGGTGCCGCGGGACGGACGGGTGCCGCGGGACGACGATCGGGCTGCTGCCGGGCCTGTCCCGAGACGAGGGAAACGACCATCTCACCGTCAGCCTCCGGACCGGGATGGGCGAGCTGCGCAACAGCCTGCTCGTCCGCGGCAGCGATGCGTTGGTCGCCGTCGGCGGAAGCTGGGGAACGCGCAGTGAGATCTCCTTCGCGCTCCGGACCGGGAAGACGGTGATCGGTCTCGACACCTGGACCGTGGACACCCGGGATTCATCGCTGCCGAGCGTCATCCCGGTCCAGGATGTGGACGATGTGGTGCCGCTCCTTCGAGCACACCTCAATGATGCCGGCCCTCGATGACGTCTACCGCTTTTTGTCCGACACGGTTATGACCCCCATCATAGGCGTTCCGAAGTTGCCGTTGGCGTCCTGGATGCCGCCCTCCGGCCCAGGTGCGACCGGCTGGTTGAAGTCATCCAGGTTCGAGTGGAAACGACAGCGGTGGAGGAAGGCTCCCGGCTTGCGGAAAGTCAGGGTGAAACTTTCTCCCGGCTCAAGAACCTTGTCGCTGCCCCGGTGGTCCGATGCCCGAGAGAAAGAGGCCGACATTCCGGAGTGCTGTGAAAGTTGGCGGGGTCAAACGGTC
>NZ_CDXDOS010000298.1:0-3679 GCF_978021245.1 Frankia sp. CoBUL1 | reverse complement strand
GGCCACAGACCGTAACACTCAACCTCGCCGCTTGACAGCCAAAAACATGGGATGTCTGACCGGGCGTCACCCGCGGACCTCGCCGAAGCGGTGGCCGCGCATCGTCTCGGTGACGAGGCGGTTGTGTCCGATCCGGTCCTCGCCCGCGACCAGCACCGCGCTGTAGCGCTCCAGGCTTACCCGGCCGCCGTACTCCTCGATCTCCTCGGTGTCCGGGTAGATCCGCACCGAGGTCGGCGCGTACCGGCTGGCGAAGCCGAGCCGCATCTCCCGGGACTCGCCGCTGTGCGGCAGCGAGGCGTGCATCAGCGTGGACCAGAATATAACGGCCTGCCCCGGACGCATGATTATCGGCACCGCGAGGGACTCGTCCGGCTTCCAGTCCGGATCCTTCTGCAGCTCGTGGTAGTCGTAGCCAAAGAAACCGCGGCGCACCCCACCCTTGTCCACGGTGTTGATCCGGTCCGGGTCGTAGTGCATGCGCCTGGCCTCGTCGTAATTCATCCGCGTGTGCGTCCCGGCGATGAACTGCAGGCAGCCGGTCTGCTCGTTCGCCTCGGTGAACGCGGTCCACACGGTGATCGTGCCGCCGGTGCCCGCCAGACCCGCCAGACCCGCCAGACCCGCCAGCCAGAGGATCTGCGGGGTGCCGGAGGCGTTGGCGAAGGTGTCCGCCTGGTGCCAGTCGGTGCCCTCGTCGCCGGGGTACTTGGGGAAGAACTCGGTGCGCCAGCACAGCACGTCCCGCCCGAGCACACTCACCACCCGGTCGACGATCTCCGGGCGGCAGATGTGGTCGGCGAGGAACTCCATGTCGAGGTGCCGGTCGTAGTTGGCGATGTTGGTGTTGCCCGAGAGCGCGTCGGTCGTCTGGTAGACGGCCGCGCTGCGGTCCATCATGGACAGCCGCTCGCGCTTCCAGATCGCCCGCATCTCGTCGGGCTCGTACACGGTGAACGGACCGAAGAAGCCGTTGCGGCGGAAGGACTCCAGCTCCTCGGCGCTCAGCGCGAACCTGCGCCCGCCCTGCCCGGCGGCGCTCGCGGCGCCCATGCGTGCCACCCCCTCCGCATGTCTGACGACGATCTCCGGGTCCTCGACAGCGTCCGCGATCGCCCGCGCGATCGTGCGTACCGAGGCCACGTCCTCGAGCTCACTGCCGTTGAGTGAGGTCCCGTAGGCGGTGTTGAGCTCGGCCATGACGCGTACAAAGCCGAGCGAGGTGAGTCCGAGGTAAAACAGGTCGTCCTCGACGCTGATGTCGGTGTATGGCAGCGCGGCTGCGGCCGACCTGGCGACCGTTTCCTCCAGCAGCGCGCATACCTGCTTTGTGTCGGTCACGTCGTCATCCCTGGGGTCTCGGTCTCCTCGCCGGCGAACAGCCGGGCCGCGGTGACGTTCGCCGCGGAGCGGTCCACCTTGCCGTTCCGGGTCAACGGGATCGCGTCGACCGGGAAGTAACGGGCCGGGCGCATGTGCACAGGCAGTTCCCCGCGCAGGTGGCCGCGCCAGGCCTCGGCCAGGGCCGCGGGGTCGCCGGCGCCCGCGGCCGGGACGGCGAGGACGACCAGTTCGGCTGCGCCGTGCCGACCGACGCCGGGGGTGACCACGACGGGCCCGGCCACCGTCGGGTGACGGCACAGCACCGCTTCGATCTCGGCCGGCTCGATCCGGAAGCCGTTGAGCTTGATCTGGTCGTCCACTCGGCCCAGGTAGACGAGCTCGCCGCCGCGCCAGGCGGCCCGGTCGCCGGAGCGGTAGCAGATCGCGCCATCGGGGCCGGTGACGAATCGTTGCGCCGTCAGCTCCGGCCGGTTGAGGTAGCCGCGGGCCACGCCCGCGCCGCCGATCCACATCTCCCCCGGCCCACCCGCGGGCACCGGCCTGCCGTCGGGGTCCCGGATCGTGACGGTGAGGTCCGGGACCGGCACGCCGATCGGGCTCACTGCCGGGCCGTCGAGGTCCGCTTCGGCCAGCCGCCGGTAGGTCACGTGCACGGTCGTCTCGGTGATGCCGTACATGTTGACGAGCCCGATGTCCGGGTGGCAGCGCATGAATCCGGCGACCAGGTCGAGGTCGAGGCGTTCGCCGCCGAACACGATGGTGCGCAGCGAGTCGGGGATCCGGGATGGGTCGGCCTCCTCGGCGAGCAGCAGCTGACGGAAGGCCGACGGGGTCTGGTTGAGCACGGTGACCTGATGCCGGGTCAGCAGTTCGAGCAGCGCCTCGGGATGGCGCCGCGCGGCGGTCGGGACAATCGCGAGGCAGCCGCCGTGCAGCAGCGCGCCCCAGATCTCCCAGACGGAGAAGTCGAAACTGGCCGAGTGGAAAAGCGTCCACACGTCGTTCTCATCGAATCCGAACCAGTGCCGGGTCGCGCTGAACAGCCGCGTCACCTGCCGGTGTTCCACCACCACGCCCTTCGGCGCGCCGGTGGTGCCCGAGGTGTAGATGACGTATGCGACGTCCCGCGGGCCCGCCACGGACTGTCCCTGCCCGTTCCCGGGCGCCGCATCCTGCCAGGCGTCGAGGGGGATGACGGTGAAGCCGAGCCGCTTCGGCAGCTCCTCCTCACGCGGACCGGCCAGTACGATCGGGGGGCGGGCGTCTTCCAGCAGATAGGTCAGCCGGGCCTGCGGATACGCCGGGTCCATAACGACGTATCCGTTGCCCGCGCGGGCGATCGCCGCCATGCCGACGATCAGGTCAGGGCCGGGGCTGGCGATCAGCCCGGTCAGCGGACCGGCGGCTGGGCCGACGGCGCGCAGGTGCGTCGCCAGCCGGCCGGCCCGGTTCCACAGCTCCGCGTAGCTGAGCGGGCCTGCCGGTCCGAGGACCGCGGTCCGGTCGGGGAACCGGCGGCAGACCTCGCCCAGCAGCTCGTCCAGCCGTGTCTCGGTCGGCATCGGTCGGCGGGCTCGGGTCCGCGGGCCTCAGCCCTGGGCCCGGGTCGCGTACAGCCCCCAGTGGTGCGGGGTGAGCGTGATGTCGCGCATGGAGTCGGGCGCAAACATCCGCGCCCAGGTGCCGCCGCCCCTCTCGGCCGGGATGCGCTGCTCGAAGTAGAGGTTGCGCACGGCCTCGTTGCGCACGTGCAGCTCGAGCAGCCGCTGGTAGGTGGTGAGATCCTTCATGTGGATCATCCAGTGCAGCCGGTCGGCCGTACCGAAGGCCTCTTCGTACACGAAGACAGTGCAGTCTCCGGGCAGGTTGTCGTTGATCGAGTCCGCGACGTCGCGGCCGAACTTGCGTGCCTCGGAGCGGAAGTTGTAGTCGATCTGCGCGCTGCGGTGCATCAGGATGCCCGCGTTACCGGAGTGCAGGTGCAGCTCGCGTGCCTGCTTGGTCTGCTGCCAGGCCGGCGGCACGTTGTCCACCGAGTGGTCGGTGTACACGGTGGACTGCTTCTCCAGCCTGCCGTCAGCCACGGTGCCGTACATGCCCCAGAACTGGGGCAGCATCACGGTCTCCTGCATACTGCCGTCCACGAACAGCCGGTCCCAGGCGCCGCCGCCCTTGTCCTCCTCCACCCGGTCCTTGGTGATGGAATCGCGGTAGGCCTGGTCCTGATCGCCCATCAGAACCATCGGGTAATAGCTGGCGAGGGACTTCAGATGGATCAGGAAGTGGATCCTGTCCTTCGTGCCAAAGGTCTCTTCGTACACGAAGACAGTGAGCC
>NZ_CDXDOS010000297.1:0-3698 GCF_978021245.1 Frankia sp. CoBUL1 | reverse complement strand
GGTGGGGCGTGGCAGGGCGGGCGAGCGGGCGAGCAGGACGACCCCGCCCACGACCAGCAGGGCCGCCACCGTGACACCTGTGATAACCCCGGGGGTGTCCGGGGCGGGTACCCCGAAGACGAGCACGGCGAGAGTGTAGGAGACCGTCGGATTGGTGATGTTCATGGCAGTGACGGTCGGCGCGAGCGGGCCCACGGCGAACGCCATCTGCCCGAATACGAGGCTGGCCATCGTGACTCCGCACAGGGCGTAGGCGAACCAGTGGGTCGCGGTGGTACCGATCCCCTCGTTCAGGGTCTCGTCGGTGACCTGCTTCATCAGCAGGGCGCTCAGCGCGAAGAACAGCCCGGCGCCGACTCCGAGCATCGCCGCACGCATTGCTGGTCGCCGGCCGCGGGAGAACACCGTCAGTGTCGCCGCGAGGGCAATGATCGCGAGGATGGTCAGCGCCAGCCGGTATTCGTCCAGGGGAGCATGGGCGGGTAGGCGTCCCTGGACCGTGAGGAGCAGCGCGAGGCCTGCGCAGATCGATGCCACCGCCCACCATGCTCCCCGCACCATCCGCAGATGGGTGCGGACCAGGCCCAGCGGAAGCGTGAACAGTAACTGGGTGACCATGAGGGGCTGCACCTCGGCGAGGGAACCAAGGTGTAGGGCGAGCGCCTGGGTGAAGAACCCGGCGACGTTTGTCAGCCAGCCCAGCAGCCACATCGGTTCGCGTGCCAGGTCGACCAGATGCCCTATTCCGGGCAGCGCGTGCGTCCGGTCGTCACGGGCGGCGAACCGGCTGCGTCCGGCGGCGCGTTGTTGCAGAGCCGCGGACGACGCGAGCAGGAACGCGGCGCACAGGGCCAGCGGGATGAAGAGCAACACGGATCGTTCGGTCCGTCAGGCGGAGCCGGCCCGCGGGCCGGCTGCCGGCGGGCGGCCGGACGCGCCGGCGGGATGGCGGACGCCCCGCACGGGCGTACTCATCGGGCTGGGTGCCTCATCGGGGAGCGTCGGAGACGGCGGAGACAGCGGGACCGCCGGGACCGGGTGTACGCCGCCGAGCGGCCGGTCGAGCCGCCGCGGCGCATCGCCTGGACCGCGCATGTTGGACACGATGGCCG
Source organism: Frankia sp. CoBUL1 (assembly GCF_978021245.1). Taxonomy (NCBI): domain Bacteria; kingdom Bacillati; phylum Actinomycetota; class Actinomycetes; order Frankiales; family Frankiaceae; genus Frankia; species Frankia sp. CoBUL1. The sequence goes on along the minus strand of NZ_CDXDOS010000297.1, from coordinate 2,586 downwards.
TAATGTACCGGCCCGGGGAACCGGATGTGATGTATCCCGGCTGGTGGGCGCCGGTATGATCCGAGCGGGAACGTCCTGCTCGCCGGGCCTCGGCGTAGCTGTCTCACACCCCCGGTCCACGGAAGCGGGATCGCTCCAGACCGACGGGAGCGCGGCGCACGGCCGACCGGGCGGGGCCACTGCAGGAGCGGCAGTCTGACAGGGTGGCGTAGCGTCATCGACGTGGATCTGGTGGGCGTGCCCGACGACCCGAACAAACTCGTCACGAAGGGTCGGAACATCAGGTGCCGGCGGTAGTGCACGAGGGCGACGCGGCCGGGCCCGCCGGCACCCTGTTCGCCTCCCTGCACGGCGAGCTGGCGCCGCACCCGTGGCGGGATCCCTTCGTCGCATCCTCCGACGCGTACAGCCTGTTCGTCGCGAGGTCGTCCGCGCTGGGCTGGCTCACCGAGGCCATGCCGGACGCCTCCGGCGGCCTGTGGGGGATGAACGATGCCGGGCAGGACCGGCCTGCCGCCGCCGGGGCGTCGCCGTCCCGCGCCGCCTGGTTCCAGGTGTCGTTGACCGAACCGGTCCCGAACCGCCGCCCCCTGCCGGTGTAGCCGTTCCTGGCTTGCGCGGACGATGCCGTGGCGCGGATCGGCACGCTGCGGCTGACGGCGGTGCAGCTCCTGCTGCCGGTGCAGGTGTCGCCGGTCGAGGGTCTCGGGATCTCGCCACGGACACCCGCCGTGGGAAGTCTGCTGCAGGATGCCGGCTGGTTCGCCGACTGCGCCCCGCGGCACAGAACGCGGGTGCGGGTGACGGTGGACGGCGGGCAGGACCCGGCCATCCGTTCCGCCGCCCCCGCGATGCTCGACTGGCTGCGCAAACTCGACCAGCACGTCTTCTCGGATGACTCGCTCTCTCCGGCGAACGACGACCATCCGGTGCTGGAACCCGCCGTCATCGATGAACTGTGGCAGGGATCTGCTCGGCACCGGGTCACCTTCCAGGGGGCCCTCGCCGAGTGGACGTTGGACGCGCTGGGCTGGCTGGCCGCGTTGCTCGCGGAGGCGAGTGCCCGGCACGGGGTCGGCATCCCGCTACCGGTGACCGCCAGCCGATCGACGAGCCGAACGGGTTGAATTCCCTGGCCGGGGCGACGGCCATCCGGCGCGCCGATATCGTCCGGGTATGGCCGTCATCGTGCAGTTTATCGTCGCTATAGTGCTGGAGATCACTGGAACGCTGGCGCTTCGGGAGACCAGCGGGTTCACTCGGCTCTGGCCGACCCTGATGGTCTGTGTCTGCTATCCGCTGTCATTTTTTTTCGTGTCTCGAGTGTTGCAGCATCTGGAGATCGGCTTCACTTACGCGGTGTGGTCCGCGGCCGGTACCGCGGCCATGGCCGTCATTGGCGCGGCCGTCTTCGGCGAATCGATGAACGCGCTAAAGGTCGCCTCGCTGACCCTCGTCATCGTCGGAGTGGTCGGTCTCCAGCTTGGCGGTGCCCGCCGCTGACCAGCTGGTAGCTGGTAGCGGGTTTTTCGGTCGGTCAAAGCGCGGGTAGTTATATTAAGAGCGTGTCTTGTGTGGCCGCTCCGGGTACATATATGATTATGGATGTGATGGAGAGCGGCCTGGCCGCGAGCAGGTAGGGCAGCGGCAGGAACGCCTTCTGCAACGTGGCGGTCGCCCGCGTCTGGATCGCGACGACCGTGCCGGCCGACAGTCGGATCCCGAACAGCTCGGACATCGCCTGCGCGGTGCGGTCCTTCGAGAGGAACTGACCGCCATACAGATAGAGGACCAGAGCGCGGACCTGCTCACCGTACTGGACCGGCGCGTCCACCCCGCCCGCCGCCGCCCGCGTCCGCGCCCCACACGAGGCGCACTCCCGCATGAGCAGCCGGTGCTCGGTGACCGTCCGGCCCGCCGGACGTTCCACGTCGACGACCTGGCGACGTTCGAAGCCGGTGACCGGCGCGAGCAGCAGCGCGTCTCCGCACCGCCGGCAGCACGCCGGCTCGTGCAGGACGGTGCGGTCCGGGTCCGCGACCAGCGCGAGCGTCGAACCGGGATGACCGGGCTGGCCGCCCGGCGGTCGGCCTCTGCGCTCCCGGCGCGACTTCGGCGCCGGCTTCGCCGGCCCGTCGCTGCTCGGGGGCTTCGAGGAGCTCTTCGAGGTCCTGCCCAGCCGCGCCTTCAGCTCCGCGATCTCCGCGGTCGCCTGCGCGAGGGCTTCCACCGCGTCCGCAGCCTGCCGCCGCGCCTCGACCACCTCGCCGCGTACCTCGGACAGTTCCTGGCGTAGCGTACCGATCAACATCACGAGCTCGTCATACGACGGCACGGGCTGATCGACGGATGGCACGTGATCAACCTATAGGGCTGTCACCCACCGCGAGCACCCCGGCGCCACAGCGGATATCACTCACGCGACCTGACCTGCGACAACGCTAAACGATCGAGCTACCTGACCAGTAACCACGTTCCTGGGGTTCACGCACATGTGCGCGAAGTCCAGGAACGGGCGGTTCTGGGTGAGGCGCGTCACGGACAAGAAGCGGATGCGGGCGAAGCTGAGAGAGATCAAGGAAGAGC
>NZ_CDXDOS010000296.1:0-3721 GCF_978021245.1 Frankia sp. CoBUL1 | reverse complement strand
CCTACTGGGCGTATCACCTCGACCGGGAACGCGCCCGCAACCACGACAGCAAGTACTCACCCAGCTACACACTCGCCGCTTGATCTCACCTGGGGAGAACTGCACCCAACCCGGATACTCATGCTGTCCGACGGTACGGCAGGCTATACAAACGGTCAGCTGATCATCCTGCTCGCCGACCTCACCCTCAGCCAGGTCCGCGACCTACGTGCCGCCGGCATTTCCACCAAGCCCGATCCAGAGCACACCCAGGTGCTGGGCATCCTGATCCGCGAACTCGGCCCTCGCCTGCTGCAACCCATGGTCGAGCAGTTCTGGAACCGCCTCGCCCAGGACGCGCCCACCGCCGGACCACCGCCAGAGCTGGAGATCAAAATCAGACCAGTCCCGCGACCCTGACGCAGGGCTCCGGCGTGCCTGCGGTGACGTTCTCCCGTGCCGCGGCGGGTGCGGCCGAACCCAGCTACGTGTTCCGCCCCCGGTTCAGCCTGACCACCCGGTTCAGCCGCGCAGCGCGGAGCGGTCGGTGAAGCTTCGGCTGCAATTCGGAGGCAAGAGGTATTTTGCGGGGGCTTCCCGACAGCGGACCGGATGCGGATCAAATATTCGGAGGAGGCCGATGGTGAGCCGTCGTGGCTGGCTCCCGGTAGCCGCGTGTGTGGGGATCGGCCTCAACAGCATCCGGCTGCGCGGCCGGGTAGGTGCCATCGACATCATCGAATCGGTGGATCATGGGCCCCCGGGGGCGCGCCCGGCTCGGACGACCCTCATGCGCAGCGTCCGCCGTACGTCCTCACTCCTCGCTTCCGGAGTGCGTCTCGGCCCCGAGCATCGCCGCGCGGCCGACGCGTACGCGCGGCGGCACGGCTGCAAGGTCCTCGACCTGGTCCCGGCCGAGATGTCGGCGCACCGGATCCTCGACCTGGCGCGGATGGTCGACCCGTCCACCTACCGGTCAGCCCGGCTGGCCCGCGGTCGCGGTGCCTTCCAGGCGGTGCTCGTCGATGCAGAGGTGCTGGCCCGCACCGGCCTCACCACCGCGGACAGCGCCGATATCACCGATCTCACTGACCTCACCGAGGCAGAGCTCGTGGCCGTGCTCGAGACGTGCAAACGGCACGCCGCCGCGTCCACCGACCTCGCCCTGCTGCCCGGCCTGGTCGGTGCCGAGCCGGACGACGGGCGCACCCGGCTGTCCGTGCACCGCGCCGCCTATGCGTGGGAGCCCGCCAGACGGGTGCTGCCCGCGCTGCGGGACGCCGCCATCCTGCTCGGGGCTACCAGCAACCCGCTCGCGGCACTCGCGGCGGTGACGATGTCCTGGCTACGGCCGGTCGCCGTGGGCGGTAGCCGACTATGGGTGACGCCCGGGACGTTGCGGCGCAGCATGCTGACGCGGCGACGCGGCGCCCTCCTCCAGCTGGTGGGGATGCCGAGCCGAACCCGTGATCTTCTCGGCGCACCGGCCATCGGCCCGGACCCGGCGACGTGCCCGCGGGCTCCGCGACCGACCAGAACGGCGGGCAGGCTCACCCCCACGGAGATCGCCGAGAAGAGATCCCAGTACCGGCGGGAGCTCGCCGGCGGTCTTGACCGGTTCCTCGAGTCGCCTCGCACGGCCTGCCCGTGGTGCGGCGGAAACGACCTCTCCGTGCGCATGAATGGCCGCGACGTCTCCCAGGGGAAGCCCGGCCGGTTCCGCTACGACCGGTGCGGCGACTGCGGCCACGTCTTCCAGAATCCCCGACTCTCCTTCGAAGGTCTGAACTTCTACTACCGGGACTTCTACGACGGGCTCGGCGCCGCCATGATCGAGGAGGTCTTCGGATTCAGCCCGGGCCCTTATCTCCACCGGGCCAGCCTGTCGATACCGACGCCCCGTCGCTGGTTGGACGTGGGGGGTGGCCATGGACATTTCTGTAACGTGGCGAGAACGGTCTGGCCGACGACGTCGTTCGACGCACTCGACATCGGAGCGGGCATCGAGGAGGCGGAACGCCGACGCTGGGTGGATCGGGCCTACCGCGGATTATTTCCCGATATCGCCGCCGATCTGGCTGACCAGTACGACGTCATCAGCATGTTCCACTACCTCGAACGCACCCGGGATCCGCTGGCCGAACTGGATGGCGCCGCACTCGCGCTGGCCCCGGCCCGCCATCTGCTGCTCGAGGTACCGAATCCAGAGAGCCCCGCGGCCCGTGTGTACCGCCAACTGTGGCCGGGATGGCTGATTCCGCAACATCAGCACCTTATGCCGGCGGCCAATCTGGTGGCTGCCCTGAATGAACGTGGCTTCGCATCCGGTTCGGCGACGTCCATCAGCAGGGGGACCCGGTGATGGCCCTGTACGGCTGCTCCAGACTGTAGCGCCGTCACCGTCCTCAGCGTGGCGCACCGAGGAGGACCCGGGCCGCCCGCGGAGGGTCCGGGCGCTGACCGCGGCTGCCATGGTCCCCGCATTCGTGGCAGGCCTGGCCCTGGACACGATGAGCCGGCCTTATCTGACCGCCGGCAGCCGGTCGAACGCCTACCGCATCCTCGCCCGCCGGAGGTAAGCCGGAGCGCCACATTCCCGCCACCCGCGCGTGATGGCCATGGAACGTGAGTGCCGGACACCGCAGAGCCATGGTGCCCGGCACCACGCCGGCCAAAGAACCCGGGCGGGCATTGCCGAGCGGAATCCGTTCCGGACGCTCTCGCCAACGCCGCTACACGTTTCTCCTAGCGGTTCGCCGTATTTCAGTGGCGCTCCGTCCAGGTCCTCTCGTCAGCTCAGGCCCAGTCCCAGGTCCAGTCCCAGTCGTCCTTCTGGTGCCCGCCCTTGTCGTCCCAGTCCTTCTTGTGCTTGTCGTCCCAGTCCTTCTTGTGCTTGTCGTCCCAGTCCTTCTTGTGCTTGTCGTCCCAGTCCTTCTTGTGCTTGTCGTCCCAGTCCTTCTTGTGCTTGTCGTCCCAGTCCTTCTTGTGCTTGTCGTCCCAGTCCTTCTTGTCCTTAGCGTCCCAAACCTTCTTGTCCCAAACCTTCTTCTCCCAGCTCTCCTTCTCCCAGCGGATCTTGGTCCCGTGCTCCTTGACGACGTGCTTGGTGACGTGCTTGTCCTTCGGGCCGTCGTGACCATCGAAGGCCAACGCGCTCGTGGCCGCGGGCCCCGCGGCGACGACCAGAGCCGCCGTCGTGGACAGAGCGACAACTGCGGCTTTTCTCCTTGCGGAACTTCCCATGATTCCCCCATGGCTAATAGAAAATGACCAAATACTGTCGGCGGTGGAGGCCATTTCGGTCAGCGAGAACCGAAATTGGATCACCGACCGACCTCGAGCGATCCGCGCTCAGGCTGATTTCCGCGGAGAAACGCGCTTCCACGCAAATGACACAGCCCGCCCCGGGATCCTGGGATCTTCCCCTCCCGGCACCTCCGACTACGGAGAGTAGCGTCGCCGCTGCCAATAAGTGGGAGGCACGCATGATCGACTCGGGTGAGTCCATCCGGGTGGCTCCAGCGGAGTCCTCGACGGCGACACCACCTGACGGATCACCTGACAGCCCCACGATGGGGCGCCGATCGGGAGGTATCGGCATCAGCCGGCCCATTCGTGGCGGGGTTACTGTTCGCCGGCTGTTCCGATCGGCATCGAAAAACTGGTGGAAATTGCACCCGTCGACTCGCCGATCATGATCGACCGGTAATTGACCGATATTACTGGCGGCGGCGCGACAACC
>NZ_CDXDOS010000295.1:0-3746 GCF_978021245.1 Frankia sp. CoBUL1 | reverse complement strand
GTGTTCTCGCGGGCCCTGCGCATGCCCGAGGTGCCCGCCCCCCGATCTGCCTATCCCTGACCCGTTCCCCCCACGCTTCCCTGACCCCGCTTCCGTGCTGTCAGCGTTGCCACGCGCGGTTCCGCTCGCCCGGCGCGGGCGTGCGTAGCTGAGAAGTTGAGATGAGGTTTCGCCATGCCAACCGAACAGTTGTCCGAACGACCCGATCCGGGGGTCACGCAACTGGAACACGTGGTGATCCGTTTTGCCGGTGACTCCGGCGACGGGATGCAGCTCACCGGTGACCGGTTCGGCGCCCAGGCCGCCGCGGGCGGCAACGACGTGGCAACGTTGCCGAACTACCCGGCGGAGATCCGGGCGCCAGCCGGAACCGTGGCCGGGGTGTCGAGCTACCAACTCCACATCGCTGACCACGACATCAGGACCCCGGGCGACCGGCCCGACGTTCTGGTCGCCATGAACCCCGCGGCGCTCAGGGCGAACATCGCCGAGCTGCGTCCCGGCGGGGTCCTGATCGTGGACACCGACGCGTTCACGGTGATGGGCCTGGAAAAGGCCGGTTACGAGGCTGATCCCCTGACCAACGGGTCGCTGGACGCCTACCACGTGCACGCGATCAACCTCACCGGTCTCGCCGCCACGGCCGTCGCCGAGTTCAGCCTGAAGCGCAAGGACGCCGCCCGGACGAAGAACATGTTCGCGCTCGGCCTGGTGTCCTGGATGTTCAGCCAGCCCATCGAGGACACGATCGCCTACCTGCAGAAGCGGTTCGCCGCGAAGCCGGACGTGCAGGCCGCGAACATCGCCGCGCTGCGGGCCGGGTGGATCTACGGCGACACCACCGAGGCCTTCGCGCTCTCCTACGAGGTGAAGCCGGCCAAGCTGCCCGCCGGCACCTACCGGCACATGAAGGGCAACAAGGCGATCGCCTACGGCCTGGTCGCAGCCGCGCAGCAGGCCGGGATGCCGCTGTTCCTCGGCGCCTACCCGATCACTCCCGCCTCCGACATCCTGCACGAGCTGAGCGCGCTCGCCTCCTTCGACGTGCGCTCCTTCCAGGCCGAGGACGAGATCGCCGCCATCGGTTCCGCGATCGGCGCGTCCTTCGCCGGGATGCTCGGCGTGACCGTCACCTCCGGTCCCGGGATGGCCCTGAAGACCGAGGCTCTCGGCCTTGCGGTGATCATGGAGCTGCCGCTCGTCGTCGTCAACGTGCAGCGCGGCGGGCCGTCGACCGGTCTGCCGACCAAGACCGAGCAGTCCGACCTGCTCCAGGCCCTGTACGGCCGGCACGGCGAGGCGCCGCTGCCGGTGATCGCGGCGCGTTCGCCCGCGGACGGCTTTGACGCCGCGCTGGAGGCAGCCCGGATCGCGCTGGCCTACCGCACCCCGGTCATCCTGCTGTCCGACGCCTACGTCGCCAACGGCAGCGAGCCGTGGCGGGTGCCCGAGACGGCGGAGCTGCCCACCATCGGGATCGATCTCGCCACCGGCCCGAACGGGGTGGACGAGGCCGGTAACCCGATCTTCCTGCCGTACGTGCGGGACCCGATCACGTTGGCCCGCCCGCTGGCGATCCCGGGTACCCCGGGGCTCACGCACCGCATCGGCGGTCTGGAGAAGGCCGACCTGACCGGTGCGGTCTCCTACGACCCCGACAACCATGACCTGCTGGTCCGCACCCGACAATCCAAGATCGATAACATCGACGTGCCGCTCCTGGAGGTCGATGATCCCAGCGGGCCCCCCGGATCCGGCGCCGATGTGCTGGTGATCGGATGGGGCTCGACGTGGGGGCCGATCGGTGAAGCCTGCCGCCAGGTGCGGCGCGACGGCATGAAGGTCGCCCAGGCGCACCTGCGCCATCTCGCCCCGTTGCCGGCGAACCTGGCCTCGGTGCTGTCGGAGTACCACACCGTGCTCGTCCCCGAGATGAACCTCGGGCAGCTCGCCGGACTCCTGCGCCAGGAATGCCTGATCGACACCGTCGGCTACAACCAGACCCGCGGCATGCCGTTCCGGGTCGCCGAGCTTACCTCCGTCATCAGCCGGATCATCCAGGGCATCGACGAGGAGCCGTCGGCGGATGCGGCCTCGAAGCCGGTCGGGGACGTGAGCGCCCGGTTGAACGCACACCTTGGTCCGAAGCTCGGCACGGCCGGGGAGGCAGGACGATGATCTCGCTGAATGGTGGATCCGGAGAACCGTCGGGTGACTTGGCGGGACGGCCGGCGCTGACCGCGCAGGACTACATGACCGGCAACGAGGTCCGCTGGTGCCCCGGCTGCGGGGACCACGCCATCCTCTCGACGATGCGGGGTCTGCTGCCGGCCCTCGGCGTCCCGCCCGAGAACATCGTGATCGTGTCCGGTATCGGGTGCTCCTCGCGGTTCCCCTATTACCTCGACACCTACGGCATCCACTCGATCCACGGCCGGGCGCCGTCCTTCGCGACCGGTGTCTCGATCAACCGGCCGGACCTGGCGGTGTGGGTCGTAACCGGTGACGGCGACGCGCTGTCGATCGGCGGTAACCACCTTATTCACGCGCTGCGTCGCAACGTGAATATCAAGATCATGTTGTTCAACAACCAGATCTACGGTTTGACGAAGGGTCAGCATTCGCCGACCTCCAGGATCGGCACGATCAGCCCGTCGAGCCCCCACGGGTCGCTCGACAACCCGTTCGACCCGGTTGCGCTCGCGCTCGGCGCCGGCGCAACGTTCGTCGCCCGCACGATCGACTCGGACCGTCGCCACCTCACCGCCACCCTCACCGCCGCCGCGGCGCATCAGGGAGCGGCGCTGGTGGAGATCCGGCAGGGCTGCCCCACGTTCAACGCGATCCCCCGTCAGCCGAAGCGGTCCGATGCCGGCGCCGCCGGGGCGAAGGGCGAGCAGGGGCCGATCCGGCTCTCGCCCGGTATGCCGGTGGTTTTCGGCGTGGACGAGCAGTACGCCGTGATCCGCGACCCGGCCACCGGGGAGCTGGCGGTCGGGCACAGCGGTGACCCCCGCGTCGTGGTGCACGATCCGACGGTGGAGAACTCGACCTATGCCTACGCCCTGGCCCAGCTGGCGCAGGCGGAGTTTCCGGAGCCGCCGATCGGCGTCTACCGGTCGGTCTCGCATCCCGTGTTCGACCAGCTGTTCCAGGAGCGGCTGGCGACCGCCCGGCCCGGCGGCCTGGGCGATCTGCGGACGTTGCTCCAGGGCGCCGACTCCTGGACGGTGGCCGGATAGGTCGCAGCCGGGTGACCTACGGCCGGGATGAGACCTATGGCTGAGGCGAACCGGACCGATGGACGGTCGTCGGGTGGATGCTCGGGGGGCGGGGGGATCAGGCCTGTCAGGGCTGGCCTGATCCCCTCAGGGGTCCGTTACGGTGCCCGCCCCGGCCTCGGCCCGGAGTGATTTCGGTTCCGGCCCCACGTGGTTTCCGTCATGTTCTCCGGCCGCCTGGCGATGACGCCTGCACGCCGTTTTCCGGGATTTTTGTCACGCCGCCTTCTCGTCAATCGACATTCCGCGGCGGGTCATCTGGTCGACGGTACGACCGGTCGACATCACCCGTCAGGAAACTCGTCGGGAAACCCGCAACTCTGCTTCGGCCTCGGCCCCTGCTTCGCCCCCGAAATGTAGAGGGCCGGTGCCCGGACGGGGTGGGTCCTGAGCACCGGCCGTGGGCCGGCGGTCTCGCTGACGCCGTGGCCGCGTCAGCCTTCGCCGGCGGCTTGTCTCGTCGGG
>NZ_CDXDOS010000294.1:0-3758 GCF_978021245.1 Frankia sp. CoBUL1 | reverse complement strand
CCAGCAGGCCGTCCGTGGCGAGCAGGAGCGCCCAGTGCGGCCCGAGCTCGATCCGCACCTCCTCGGAGAGGTCGTCGTCGACGATGCCAAGAGCCGGACCGACGACGTCGCCCGGCAGCGCCGACAGCCGCGGATGCAACAGCGCCGGCGGCGGATGGCCGGCCAGCCGCATCCGCGCCGAGGTCCGGTCGGGAGCGATCGCGAGGGTGCACACCGTCGCGAAGATCTCATCCTGTTCCCGCTCGCTCACCAGCACGCGTTGGAGATACCCGAGCCGGTCGGGTTCCGGAACACCGGCGAGGACCAACGTGCGCCACGCGATCCGCAGGCTCACCCCGAGCGCCGCCTCGTCCGGGCCGTGCCCGCAGACGTCGCCGAGCAGGACGTGGAGCGTGCCGTCCGCGGTGGACACCATGTCGTAGAAGTCCCCGCCGAGCAGGGACTGCTGCCGGCCGGGGCGGTACCGGGCGTCGTGATGTAACCGGCCGTCGTCGATGAGTGGCCGGGGTAACAGGCCGCGTTCGAGGCGGGCCCGCTCGTCCGCCAGCAGCTCCGACTCCCGCAGCGCCTGCGCGGCGGTGTCGGCCCGCTTGCGCTCAATCGCGTACCGGACGGCCCGGACCAGGTCCCGCCCGTCGACCTGACCCTTGACGAGATAGTCTTGCGCGCCCGCGGCGACCGCCTGCGCCCCCCCGGTACTCGTCAACCAGACCGGTGAGCACCACGACCGGCGCTCCCGCCTCGACCGTGAGCAACCGGCGTAGCGCCGACAGGCCCTCACTGTCCGGCAGCCCGAGATCCAGCAGCACGCACGCGACGTGCTCGCTGCGACGGGCGGCTTCGGCCACCGTGCGCACCCGGGTCAGCTCGACCGGAGCGAAGACCTCGTCGAGGAGCTCGGACACCAGATAGGCGTCGGCATCATCATCCTCGACCAACAGCACCGGCCAGATCACTTTTAGGGGATCAGCGTTCGGCGCCCGCATCGCGGTGCCCTCGGTTCCTGACACATCTCCTCGGCATTGCACGACACGAGGCCATACCGGCCCAACCCGGACTCGAAGCATGGCACGACCACGACGCCCGTGCGCATAGGAACGCCGAACCGGAGTGGACCGCGGCCAGGAAGACCGGTCAGGAAGACGGAGCGCGACGGGCTCCGGAAGACCGGGCGCAGGAAGACATGGTGGGCCTACGGAAACGACGGCAGTCGCAAGGACGGATCAATGAGCGGCGGTGCGGCTACCAGCGGCGGTGTCGCCCTGCGCGCCTTCCTTCCCTGACGGGGTCTCACCCGCAGCCGGCGCCGTGGGACGGCCCAGCAGGTACCAGCCCCACAGCCCGGCGGGCACCGGGGCCCGCCTCGGCGCGCCGGGCACCTCCCGGGCGTCCATCACATCGAGCAGGTGATCCCAGTAGCCCGTCAGGCGGGCCGCCAGGCTTCCACCGAACAGCCTGCTGTGCAGGAGGTGCGGATGCGGTCGGGTCGGAGCGTGGCGCATCGCGTCGGAGAAGCGGTCGAGGAGATCCCGGCGCTCGTCGTCGGACAGCTCGGCCATCAGCTCACGCAGAAGTTCGTCCTCCAGCGTCGCATGTTCGACCATCAACGCGGCCAGATCCCGGCGCAGGTTCGCGACCGGCTCCGCGGGCCGGTTGAGGTCCCCCTGGACGTACTGTTCAATGCCGCGCATCACCGAGGAGCAGCGCCGCGCCAAGCGGCCCAGGTCCGCCACCCGCGCCCGGCCGCCCACGACCCGGCGGGCCATCTCCGGGTAGACCACCGACTCCATCGCGCTCAGGTGCGCGGAGACGGCGGCCACGGCCGCGTCGCTGGCGTGCAGCGCCTGCCGCGGGTCGGTCGACGGACCATCCACGTCACTGTGGGCGCCGACGTCGCGCGAGAGCTCGATCAGACGGACGGCATCCTGATGCGCGGCCTCCACCAAGGTCACCAACGTCTCGGCCATGACCACCTCGCAGCCCATGGGCGGATACCCAGCGGAGAGCTACCAGGATCCAAAGCTACGCCTATCCGACCCGGTCCGCATCTCGGCAGCCACCACGCAGCCGTAACCCGGTACCCACAAAGGGTGCCAGTCGCTTCGCTCGGCACCTACACTCTCGGGCTTGGTCCCCGTGGTGTCCGGCTGTGGCCGCGCCGAACGCCACCGTCACCGGGCGAGGAACTCGTCGAGATCGGCGAGGAACCTCGTCTCGTCCTCGACCACCAGGCCGCCGACATCGGCGTGGCCGGGCGGACCCGGCTGCGCAAGGACAATCGAACCGGCGCCGTGCCGGATGGTGAGCCGCCGCCCGAGCATCGCGGCCAGTCGCATGGAAGCCGACCCGCAGGCCTCGTCCTCGGTGACGCCGTGCCTGCTGGCGAAGGCCCGGGCCCGCACGACCCCGCCCGGCTCATCCTCCCACGCCCAGAGCTGGGTCAGGTCCTCGGCAGGTGGACGGGGCAGGTCGAGCGCGTCGACCTGGCCCGGGTCCGCGAGCATCTCATGCCACCAGCAGGGCACGGCGGCCAGGGCGCCGCGGACCCAGACCCGGCCCTGCTCCTGCCAGCTGACCGCCTCGCCGCCGGCCGGGCGGAGGATCTCCGGATGGCCACCGAGCAGCCGACCCAACAGCCAGGCCGACCCCACCAAGGCGTGCCCCGCCATGGGCAGCTCCCCGGTGGGCGTGAAGGTGGCCAGCTCCGCCAACTCCGGGTTGTCGACGAAGACCGTGGCAGGGCAGCCCAGTCGGCGCGCGACGACGGACCGCTCCCGCGCGTCGGGCAGCAGCTTCGCGGCATCCAGCACCACGGCGAGCAGGCTGCCGCCGGCGCCCGTCTCGTCGGCGAACACCCGAAGCGTGCGTACCTCGATCCCGATCACTCGATCCTCCCTGTGACGTATCCCATGCGCCGGACGTGTGTCTCACCCTTCGTGCCGCACCACGCCGGCACAGTTGCCAGGCATCCGCGTCCACGGTGAAGCCCGGATCGCCTCCGGACGACCGGCACCGACTTGTCACCATGAAGGTTCACCAGTGGGGAAGGGCGTGGGAGATGCCGACAGGTGGACCTGGACATGGATCGGCGGCAGGGAAGAAGGCAGTGATGCGGGACGACGCGGTGCCGGGCGAAAGGGTACGCGACGAGACGGTACGCGAGACCCGGGGACGCGACGGTGATGGCGCGCGCCCGGACGGCGGCGACCACGGCAGCCAGCATCCCGTTCGGGAGGTGCTGGGGGACGCCCTGGAGCAGGCGTCGGCCAACGCCCATAAGCTCGCCGGCGCGCTGACCCGTCCGGTCTCCCTGGTCCGGGTGGGTCGCAAACGACGCCGTGCGCCCCGCTCCGAGCTACCGCGGACGCCGGACGGGCGCGTCATGGCCTGCGGCGTGTACAGCCATGGCCGGCGGGTCACCATGGACATCGACCAGGCCGACGCGCTGCGGTTGGCGCGGTCCGAACGCAACGGGTTCGCCTGGCTCGGCCTGTTCGAGCCGAGCTACGAGCAGCTCACCGCGATCGCCGAGGAGTACAGGCTGGACAAGCTCGCGGTGGAGGACGCGGTCACCGGCCACCAGCGCCCCAAGCTCGAGCAATACGAGAACCACCTGATTCATGGTGCTCAAGACGACCAGTTACGTGGAGCACACCCAGGTAACGGGCACCTCCGAGGTCAGGGCCGCGCAGAGATCACGCTACGCTGTGATCGGTGACGTGTTGTAAGCGTGCTGTGGGGTGACCCGGGGCGCCCTG
>NZ_CDXDOS010000293.1:0-3776 GCF_978021245.1 Frankia sp. CoBUL1 | reverse complement strand
GACGTGGGTGGAGGTGCTGAGGCCAGGGCGGGGCAGCACCGCGTCGGCCGTGGTCGCCGGCGTCACCGTGGTCGTCGGCGTCACCGTGGTCGCCGAGCCCGGTACCGCCGGCTGGCCGCCGGGGTCGCGACGGCCCTCGTTGTGCTGGTGGCGATGACCGCCTGGGTGGTCGTGCGCGGAGTGCTGGCCAAGTCCCGTCTCGACGAGGCCAGGCAGCGGATCGCCGTCCTGCAGCGGCAGGTTCTGAGCGGAGACTTGCCCCGCGAAGCCGAGCTGCGATCGCAGATCGAGCAGATCCGGCGGCGGGCCACCGCTGCGCGGGCCCTGACCTCGGATCCGGTGTGGTCGGCGTTCGGGCGGCTGCCCGTCGCCGGTTGCCCGATGCGCTCGGCGGCGACGCTGATCCGAGAGGTGGACGCGGCCGCCGGCACCAGCCTGCCGGCCGTGGCCGACCTGGGTCCCTCCCTCGATCCGCGGGTGCTGCGCCAGCGTATGACGATCAATCTCCGAGCGCTCGCCGCGGTCCGCCGCCCGGCCGAGCGATCCTTCAACGCCCTCTCCGCGTTGCGGGCGGCGGCGGAGAACGTACCCGACTGCGGATGGGCCGGGCGCGTCAGCGGCATCGCCGACGCCCGCGCCGAGATGATCGATCGGAGCCGGCGCCTGGCCGGTGCGCTGGACACCGTTGTTCTGGCCGCCCGGGTCGGTCCCGAGATGCTCGGCGGGGGCGGTGCCCGTCGCTACCTGCTGATCGTCCAGAACCCGGCCGAGTCCCGTGCCAACGGGGGGATCATCGGTGGGTTCGGCCTGCTGACCGCGGAGCACGGGCGGCTGTCCCTCGACGGCATCTCGGGCAACGGTGCTCTGCCGGGAGGTCCCACCCAGCAGCAACCCGCGACGGGGCTGCCGGTCCCGTTCGCGGCCCGTTACGGCGCCTTCTGGCCCGACCGTATCTGGGCGAACATCAACCTGACCCCCGACTATCCGATGGCCGGCAGGCTCTACAGCGCGTTCTACCGGGCCGGCACGGGCCTCGACGTCGACGGCACGATCAGCCTCGACCCCACGACGTTGTCGTATCTTCTCGCCGCGAGCCGGCCCGCGGTGCTCCCCGACGGCACGTCGGTGGCCGCGGGGCACCTGGTCGATCTCGTCGAGTCGCGCGTCTATGGCGAGATCATGGACGCGGCCGCCCGCGACCGCTTCTTCGCCCAGGTCGGTCAGGCCGTCTATGCGGCCGTGGAGTCGGGAGCCGGCGACACGACGAAACTGGTGACCGCGCTGGGACGGGCCGCTCGCGAGGGTCGGCTGGAAATATCCAGCAACCACGCCGAGGAGCAGCGGATTCTTTCGTCCACGGCGCTGGGTGGTGCGCTGCCGGACGCGCCTGGGCCGTTTCTCGGGGTCGTCACCCAGAACGCGACGGCGAGCAAGCTGGACTACTGGCTACGGCGGCAGACCACCTACCGCATGCAGCGGCAGCCGAACGGCGCCGGCCTGGCGACGATCACGATCCGGCTCACCAACGCCGCCCCCGACGGGCTGCCGGCCTATGTGCGCCACCGGCAGGATCTCAAGGATGCCGCTGGGAATCTCCGGGCGCAGAACAATCTCTGGCTCTCGGTGTACACGGGCCGAGGCAGCTGGCTCGTCGGTGCCCGGCTCGACGGTGCGCCCGTCGGCCTCGCCGGCGGTTCCGAGTCCGGGCATCCCGTGCTCTCCACCTATCTCACCGTCGATCGCGGCCAGACCCGGACCCTGGAAATCAAGGTCCGGGAGCCGGTAGGCGGCCCGGCACTCACCGTGCGTCCACAGCCGTTGCCCGTCGCGGAGCGCCTGGAGGTGCAGGGGCTACCGGTCGTCCCTCCCTGGTCATCCCAAGGGTCGTCCCAAACCCAGAACTGACTACTCTGACTGCAGAGAGTTCTGGCCCTTCACTCGCATCGAGTCGCCCGCATCGGGGCCTGATCCGCTTCGTCCTCAACGCAGCGGATCGAACGGGGACAGCTCGGCCGCGGGCGCACCGGTGGCGATGGCGTCGGCGAGGAGGCGGCCGGTGACCGGACCGAGGGTGATGCCCCACATGCCGTGCCCGCCGGCGATGAAGACCCGCGGCGAGGTGGTCGGGCCGACCAGCGGCAGACCGTCCGGGGTGCACGGGCGTGGTCCTACCCACTCGGCGGTGCGGGTGTCCAGGTCCACCCCGCGCAGCAGGCCGCGGGTCGCCTCGACCACCGCCCGGATGCGCCGCGGGTCGGCCGCCGTGTCCGGATGGCGGAACTCCATCATGCCGGCGACCCGCAGGCCGTCCCTCAGGGGAGTGCAGGCCACCCGGGAGGCGGGGAAGTAGATCGGACCGCTCGGCGGCTGTTCGGTCGCGACCAGGAAGCTGTATCCGCGACCGGCCTGGACGGGAAGGCGGACCCCGAACGGACGGGCCAGCCGGGGAAGCCAGGCGCCGGTGGCGATCACTGCCGCGTCGTAAGGCCCAGCGGGCCCCCCTGGTCCGAGCAACTCCACCCGGCCACCTGCCTCGCGCACCTCGTCGATGGCCATCGCCTCGTGCACGAGGCCGCCGCGTTCCCGGACGCTGTCGGCGAGGGCGGCGACGAAGCGGCCGGGATCGCAGAACCGCTGGCCCTGCACGGATACGACGTACCGGACCTGCTCGGACAGCAGAGGTTCGAGGTCGCGGGCGGCCGCCGGGTCCAGCACCTCGGCATCGACGGGTTGGCCGGTCGCCCGGATCTCGGCGAGCTCCGTCAGGAGGGCGTCGAGGCCGGACCGGTCGCGATAGCCGGCCAGGAACGGGTCGGCGGCGCGGGTCGGCGCGGTCACGCCGCCCGCCGCGAGCTCGTCAAAGGCATCGAGAGCAGCGCGGGTCAACGGCACCAGCGCGCGCATGGCGGTTCGCCACCGCGCGGTCGTGCTGTGCCGGACGAATCCGGCGATGAAACGGGCGAGCCCCAGATCGGCGACCGGCGGCACGTACACCGGTGAGTCCGGGCGCAGGAGCACCCGCAGCCCGTAGCGCAGGACCGCGGGCTCCGGCAGGGGCGTCGCGAGCCCCGGGGTGAGCCAGCCGGCATTGCCCCAGGACGATCCGGCCCCGGCCCAGGTGGGTCCGGCGGTGAGGTGGTCGCGGTCGAAGACCGTCACCCGCCTGCCGCGGTCCTGGAGGAACCACGCCACGCACAGCCCGACCATCCCGCCGCCGATCACCGCGACCTGGTCGGGAACGGCGTGCCCCGGCCGCGGGCGTGACCCGTGCGGCGCGCTCAGCCCCGCGGCGTTCCCGGCCGGTCGGGTCGTGTCCGTCGATTCCGTCACGTCCGCCTCGATCGGGTGATTTCCCACCGCCGCCATTATCCTCCCGCGACGCCGGATCCGCTGTCTACAGCACCACCTCACCGGCCTTCCGACCTGTAATCCGTCGTCGAGTCCCCTCACCGGCCGCCTCGCCCGCGACCGGGGCCACCAGGCCCTGCTCACCGGGCACGGAATCGGCCGGACCCAGGCGGCGGTGTTCCTCGCCGAGATCGGGGACATCACCCGTTTCCCGACCCCGGGCATCTCGCCAGCTGGGCCGGGCTCACCCCACGTCACCGTGAGGCCGACACCACGGTGCACCGGGGCCACATCACCGAACAGGGCTCCACCCTGGTCCGCTGGACCGCGATCGAGGCCTCTCGATCCTGCCGGCGACCACCCCCGCCCTCGGCCCCACCAAGAGCAAGATCGGCGCCCGCCGCGGCCCGCACGCTGCTCACGTCCAT
>NZ_CDXDOS010000292.1:0-3831 GCF_978021245.1 Frankia sp. CoBUL1 | reverse complement strand
TGCCTGAATACCTCACACCTGAATACCTCCGCCGGATACATCACGCCCGACATATCAGGGCACCACGCCCGACATATCAGGGCACCACGCCCGACATATCAGGGTCCCGCCGCACGC
This sequence comes from Frankia sp. CoBUL1, assembly GCF_978021245.1. Lineage (NCBI taxonomy): Bacteria > Bacillati > Actinomycetota > Actinomycetes > Frankiales > Frankiaceae > Frankia > Frankia sp. CoBUL1. The sequence continues at coordinate 3,714 of NZ_CDXDOS010000292.1, read as the reverse complement.
GGTGGTGACCTGCCGGCCAGTAAAGGGGAGAAGCACGTGGACGAGTCCGACCGCCCTGACGACCGACGACTCGCGAACAACCCGATCGCGATCGTCGGGCTCGCCGGACTGTTCCCGATGGCGCGCGACGTGCGGGAGTACTGGAGCAACGTTATCGACGCCGTCGACTGCGTCACCGAGGTGCCGTCGACGCACTGGCGCCCGGCAGATTACTACGACCCGGATGCGACGGTGCCCGACCGTACCTACGCGCGCCGGGGCGGCTTCCTCCCCGAGGTCGCGTTCAGCCCGGTGGAGTTCGGCTTTCCGCCCAACCTGCTGGACGTGACCGCGGTCGTGCAGCTGCTCAGCCTGATCGTCGCGCGGGATGTGCTCGTCGACGCGGGCGCACCGGGATCGGCGTGGTACGACTCCGAGCGTACCGGGGTCATCCTGGGCATGGCCGGCCCCACCACGATGGCCCACCCGCTGGCGGCCCGGCTGGAGACGCCGGTCCTGCGCGAGGTCGTGCGCGCCGCGGGACTCGACGAGGCCGAAACCGCCGCGGTCTTGGAGGCCTTCTCGCTCGCGTTCCCGCCGTGGGAGGAGAACTCGTTCCCCGGGCTGCTCGGCAACGTCGTCTCCGGCCGGATCACCAACCGGCTCGACCTCGGAGGCACGAACTACACGGTCGACTCCGCGTGCGCGAGTGGGCTCACGGCCGTCCGCGGGGCCATCGCCGAACTCATCGACCACCGTGCCGATCTCATGATCACCGGTGGTTGTGACACCGAGAACTCGATCTTCAGTTACATGTGCTTCTCGAAGACGCAGGCGCTGTCCAAGTCCGACCACATCCAGCCGTTCGCCGCCGGCGCCGACGGCACCCTGGTCGGCGAGGGCATCGGGATGCTGGCGCTCAAGCGGCTGGCCGACGCCGAGCGCGACGGGGACCGGATCTACGCGGTCATCCGGGGTCTCGGGTCGTCCAGCGACGGTCGGTTCAAGAGCGTCTACGCGCCGCGCGCGGAGGGCCAGGTCCGCGCGCTGCGCCGGGCCTACGCGGACGCCGGGGTGAGCCCGGCGTCCGTCGAGCTGTTCGAGGCGCACGCCACCGGTACCGCCGTCGGTGACGCCACCGAGCTGTCCGCGCTCGGGGCCGTCCTGGCCGAGGCCGGGGCACGCCCGGGCCGGGCGGCGATCGGCAGTGTGAAGTCGCAGATCGGGCACACCAAGGGCGCTGCCGGCGCGGCCAGTCTGATCAAGCTGTCGCTGTCGCTGTCGCTGTCGCCCACGATCAACGTCCGCGAACCGAATCCGGCGCTCGCCCAGGAGGGCTCGCCCTTCTACCTCAGCACCCGCACCCGGCCCTGGGTGCTCGACCCGGACGTGGGGCGGCGCCGGGCGGCCGCCTCCGCCATGGGGTTCGGCGGTACCAACTTCCACGTCGTCCTGGAGGAGACCCCCGACACGGCACGCCCGGACGCCGATAAGCGTGCCGCCCGGGCGACGCACCGTGCCGTCCGCGCCCACCTGTGGCATGCCGCGACGCTCGCGGAGCTCCTTGACCTGGTGCGCGGGCAGGCCGAACCGAACGGTGACACGGGCATCCCGGGCAGCGCCGCGCGGGTCGGGTTCGTCGCGCGCACCGGCGCCGAGGCGGAGCGCCTGCGCGCGATCGCGATCGAGCAGCTCGCGGCGCGGGCCGACGCCGCCGAATGGTCGCATCCCGCCGGGGTGCACTACCGCCGGCAGACGGCCGAGCAGCCCCGCGTCGGCGTCGTCTTCGCCGGCCAGGGCAGCCAGTACGTCGACATGGGGCTCACCGCAGCCGTCGAGATCCCGCCGGTGCGGGAGGCCTTCGACGCGGCGAACGCCACCTTCGCCGGGGCCGAGCTCACGCTCGCCCGCGCGGTGTTCCCGCCGCCGAGCTTCGATCCGGGCGACCGTGCCGACCACGAGATGAACCTGACGCGCACCGAGTACGCGCAGCCCGCGATCGGTGCGCTCTCCGTCGGCCAGTTCCGGTTCCTGCGGGAGCTGGGACTGCGCCCGGTGAGCCTGCTCGGCCACAGCTTCGGGGAGCTGACCGCCCTGTGGGCCGCCGGTTCCCTCGCCGACGCCGACTTCTTCCGGCTCGCCCGGCGTCGCGGCCAGGCCATGGCCCCGCCGGACGAACCCGGCTTCGACCCCGGCACCATGGCCGCCGTCCGCGCCGACCGCGACGCGGTCGCCGAGCTGCTGACCGCGCACCCGGACGCGGTCGTGTGTAACCACAACGCCCCCGACCAGGTCGTCGTTGGTGGTCCGACGCCCGCCGTCGAGGAGTTCGTCGCCGCCGCCACCGCGAACGGGCTCGACGCCCGGCGCATCTCCGTGGCCGCGGCGTTCCACACCTCGCTCGTCGGGCACGCGGTGGACGACTTCGCCGCCGCGGTGGACGTCACCGAAATCGGATCGCCGGCCGTGCCGGTGCACGCCAACACCGCCGGCGCCCGGTACGGCGACGACCCCGCCGAGAACCGCCGGGTCCTCACCCGGCAGCTGGGCAACCCCGTCGAGTTCGTCGCCGGGCTGCAGGCCCTGCACGCGGACGGCGCGACGGTGGTTGTCGAGATCGGGCCGAGCCAGGTGCTGACCGGTCTGGTCCGGCGCACCCTCGGCGACGAGGTCGTGGCGATCCCCACCGACGCCGGTCGCGACGGCGACGGCGCGGCCGCGGCCGTGCGCCTCGCGGTGCTCGGCGTCGAGCTCAGCGGGCTCAACCGCTATACGGCCCCGCTGCCGCAGCAGGCGCAGCCGACCGGGATGACGGTTGCGCTGACCGGGGCGGACTACGTCTCGGAGCCTCGCCGTCGCGCCTACGCCGACGCGCTGGTCACGCTCGCGGCAGCCGCGGCCGTCCGGCCGCGGGGGTCGGCCGCCGCGGCGCTCGAAAACGTCCCGACCGCCACCGAGCGGCGCGTCCCCGAAGCGGCACCGGCGCCCACCCAGCCAGTACTCACCCAGCCGGCACCCACCCAGCCAGTACTCACCCAGTCGGCACCGGCGCCCACCCGGGCGGTACCCGTCCCGACGGCCATCGCTCCGGTAGCGCCTGCTTCGGTAGCGCCTGCTCCGGCGGCAGCCACCCTGGCGGCCCCGGCCCCGAGCGCCGGTGAGGTCGCCGGCATCAGCGAGGTCGCCCGCGACCATCTGGCCCTGCACTCCCAGTTCCTCGACACCCAGCTCCGGGTCGCCGAGGGCCTCGTGCAGGTCCTTCGCGCGGCCCCCGCGGACAATGGGGCGGGTCAGGAGATCCGGGCCGCTGCCGACGCTGTGACCCGGCAGAGCCTGGCCGTGGGTGAGGCCCATATCCGGGTCAACGAGATCCTGGCGTCCCTGACCGACCTGGAGTACGGCAACGGCGTCGGCGGCCAGGGCAACGGCGTCGGCGGGCTCGCGGCCGGCGGGGCGCCGGGCGGCGTGCTCACCACCGGTACGGAACCGACGGACCTGTACGGACGGGGAACGGCGGGCGATCTGCGCACGCCGGGAATCCCGGCGCCCGGGCTGCCGGCCGTCCCGCTCCCGATCCCCGGCACCGGGAGCAGCAACGGGCGTCCGGCGGGTGCGATCGCGGCTGCCCCGCCCGTGCCTCCGGTGACCGTCCCATCCGCGGCCCCGGCGACCGTGGGGTCGCAGCCGGCCACCGCTGGTATTGCCCAGCCGGCGACGGCCGAGCCGCCGGCGGGC
>NZ_CDXDOS010000291.1:0-3855 GCF_978021245.1 Frankia sp. CoBUL1 | reverse complement strand
TTTGCTCCACCCAGGCGTAGGGAATCTCTACCGCGCTGGCGGTGGAAATGACGCGGTCGTAGGGGGCGCGCTCGGGGCATCCCAGGGTGCCGTCACCTGTAACGACTGCGACCGGATATCCGGTCCTGCATAGGACCTGCCGGGCGTGCTCGGCGATCTTATCGTCTACCTCGACGGTGGTGATATGCCCGGGATGGGCTTTCTGTGCGAGAAAGGCGGCATTATAGCCGGTTCCTGCTCCAATCTCTAGGAGGTTCATGCCTGCCCGCACGTCAAGCAGATCGATCATCTTCTTCATGACCGATGGCGCACTACTTGAGCTGGTCGGGATGACGCCCTTACCGTCCTGGAGTTCCCCGTCGTCGGCCTGGGTGACAATCGAATCATCGCTGCTGACCAGGGTCAGCCATCGTTCAGGATCGTCAGATCGGCGCAGTGGCACCATCCACCCGTCGCCCCGTCTGACCCAGATAACGTCAGGGATGAAATCTTCCCGCCTCACGCCTTCCCCGTTCCCTTGCATGTCGAGCAGGTCACGGTTTCTGTTTTCTGTTCTTCTTTACCATCGGTGGCGACAGTGATCGTTCCGTTTCCTCCACATCGCGGACAGTCCGGAGGGGGCGTCGAGTGTTTCCCCATGGATCTCCTAACGAAGGTGTGGTGAAAGAGGTAAATTTCCAAGCTGTCAGCCGGGGAGCGCCAGCGGGGACGTCCGGATGAAGTGCTCGGTCTCGGCGATCAGCTCACGGGCGGTAGGAGAGCTGACGAGGGTTGGGGTTGTCAAGACGCCGTGGACACGGCGCACCGCTTGTCGGATCGAGGCAATATGAAGATCGACTGGGAGATCGAGCACTGGGCGGAGTGCGTCCTGAGCACCGTCGAGATTGCCGTTTCGGGCTCGGGCAAGGCCGAGCGCGCCCCGAGACAGGGCTTCGTTGCCGTAGCTGCGCTCGTCTCCAGCTGCGGACTCGTGGGCGTCGACGGCGGCAACCGCGGCTCGTTCGGCGTCGGCGGGCTGGTCGGGCAACCAGACATAGGCGTCGGCCGCATAGTAGAGCTGACGCGGAAACGTGAACGTCATTTCGCCGCCGATGTCGTCCAAGTCATCGGGCATCACCCGTTCGCGAGCCTCAGCGGCGAGGCGGATAGCCTGGGTTGCGGCGTCGGCACTGCCCTGCGCGGCATGTATACGTGCTTCGAGGGAGGGCAGCCAGACGGCGACGGTGCCGGAGACGGGGCCAAGGGTTGCGGCAAGCTGGCAGTAGCGGGCGGCGTCGGCTGTCCAGCCTGCCCAATAGGCGGTCAACGCTTGGACGCCGCGTATGAATATCTTCAGCGGCTCATGACCCGCGTGGTCCGCGCAGAAGTAGGCGGCTCTCGTGTGCGTGATTGCGGCCTGCGGCTTACCGACTTCGTTGCAGATGGCCGCAACCAGTGCTGTAGTCGCACCAGTGAGGAGGTACAGGTCTCGGGAGGGGTGTTGACGGTTTTCCAGTAGTCGGTAGGTGAGATCCTGCAAGGCAAGCAGGTCGGGGAAGAAGGTCGGTATCGGCTGGGTGGGGACAGCGCGGGCGATGCGGCGTAGTTCGTCGTGGATCTCGTCGAGCATGGCCGGGCCGAGGTCGGGCCGTTCCACAAGGAGGAGAAAGTCACGGGTTCGGCGGAGGGACATAGAAATCTCTCTTGTCCACGCCGGGTCGGAACTGTCGGCACCTGATCGCTTCTGGTCATCCCGTACATGGGGGCTGGTGTATGACCCGGCGGTGTCGGCGTGGGCGGGCATGAGTGCGGAAACGACGGAAGACGACTTAGAGTTATCGAATCCTCTCGAAGCGTAAGAGTTGATGGCAGGTGCAAACAGGCTGTCTACAGGGTAGTAGAACATTTTTTCGAGGACTCGGCACGCAACCGGGTAGGGCCGGCGGGCGACCTTTCCAGACAGCCATCGTTTGGCCTGCCGTTCGCTGACCTGGGGCATGCCGTCCGCCGACCTACCAAGCGCCTTGGCGGTCTGCTCGAAGTGGCGGCGGAAGTCGGTCACGCTCCAACAGCGTTCGTGGACGAGACGGGCAAGCAGGTTCGGGGCCTCGTCAGCGCCAGGGGAGATCATGCCGCACCTCTTCGCAAACAGTCGTGGCGTCTACCTCACGGTACGACACAGATCCGGCACGTATTGCTGATGGCACCGAGAAGGCCGGGGTGACACCAGCAGGTCACCGTCACGCATGGTGATCTGTCACTATTCGACGCGATCGGGTGCACCGATAGTGATGCCCGGCGGTTCCTGCCGGGTTGGCCTTCGTGTCCTCGGCGGGCGCCGTGAACGGTTCCGGGTGGGCTGTTCCACGGGGGTGGGGCCTGCCCGGGGCCACCTTGTGATCACGAGATGAGGGGGGTCCTGGCCGTGGGCCGGTGGGAGGACGAGCATTTTGCCCGGTTGGAGTGTGAGGTGCCGGTGCGGGGGCGGGATCGTCTGGCCTGGTGGCGGACGGCGCGGGCCGGCCTGGGGGCGGTGGAGGTGGCCGCGGTGCCGGTCGGCGTGCTCGGGCTGCTGGATGCCCCGGGGGTAGCGGTGCGGCACGGCCGGATCCCGGCGGGGGCGGGGTTGCTGTTCGAGGCCCGCGAGTGGGCGGTGTTCCTGGCCGGGGTGCGCCGGGGTGAGTTCGGGTTCGCCCGGTTGGCGGCGTTGCCGGTTCCCCCGGCTGCCGGTGCGGGGGCCGGTGATGGGTGAGCGTGCCAGCGTCGGGGATGGGACGGGGTCGGGCTGGTCGGAGGCATGGTCACGGATCCTGGCCGGCACGGGGGCGGATCAGGCGGCCACGGTGTGGGTGGTGGCGGTGGTCGACGGGCCGGACCGGGACGTGGACGGGGTGGTCGGCTACTTCGCCACCCCCCGGGACGCGGACCGGCATGCCCGCGCCCATGGGTATGGGGAGTGGCTGGTGGTGCCGGCGTTGGTGCTGCACCGGCCGGATGATCCGGTGGTGGTCCTGTGACCGGATGGCCGTTGCTGGTCCTGGACGGCGACGGTGTACTGATCACCAGCTTTCCGCGGGCGGAGTTCGACCGGGCCCACCGGTGGGCGCATGCCCGGGCCGGGGAACCGGTGGTGGAACTGCCCATCCTGGTGGAAGACCTGCTGGTACGGGTGACGTGGACGATCGGGCGGACCTCGTGCACGGCAACCCGCTGGGGGGTGCTGCCGGACGGGCCGGCACCACGGCTGGGTTGTCTGCTCCACGGTGGCGCCCGGCCGGGGCGGGAGACACGGTGACCCGGCTGTGGGACGTGCAGGCCGGCAACGTTCCGGACGTGGAGCTCCCCGGTGGCGACGGGCTGCTTCTGGCCGGGCCGGTGCTGGAGGTGGACTGTAACCGCGCTGTGCAGGTGAGGGTCCGGCCGGTGGAGGACGGGCCGTTGCTGCCCGCGGCGGTGGTGGCCACGGCACAGGACGGGGTGGCCACGGTGACGGCGCACCCCCGGACCTGCCCGCCGGGGAACACCCGGCTGGCGTTTCTGCTCGGCCGGTACATCCACGGGGACCGGGTGGCGGCCGGGGTGGACATGCCGGTGGTCACGGTCGGCTGTGCGCTGCGACCCGAGGAGTTCGGGGGTGGCGGGCTGATGCCGGTGTCGCATCGGGTCCGGCTGCTAGGCGGACGGGGCCGGTGGGTGGAACACACGGTGTGGGAAGTGATGTCCCTGCCCCGGTACGCCGCCTTGACAGCGGGGAAGCGGCTATGAGCCCAGACGCGAGGAACGGCGATCCGCCAGGCCGGATGTGGACGATCAAGCAGGGCAGGATTCCCCGGTGGGGCCGCTATCTCGGCGGCCGGACGGGCGACGGGTTTCTCA
>NZ_CDXDOS010000290.1:2330-4492 GCF_978021245.1 Frankia sp. CoBUL1 | reverse complement strand
CCGGGCGGCACGCGCGTCGCGGACCGCGCCGGCCACCAGACCCAGCGGGGTGCCAGCAACGCCTCGATCCCGGCGAGCACCCGCGCGGCCTGGCCGGCCCCGGCCAGGGGAACCGCGAGCCGCACCACGCCCGGCGCCACCGCACCGCCCGCCCCACGCGGGCCGTCCCTACCCTTCGGACCCTCCGGGCTGTCCGCACCCTCCCGACCGTCCGTGTCCTCCCGACCGGTGCCACCGCTCACCGTGGGCGCGGACGCGGCCCGGGGCCGGTAGGCCACCCCGAGGCCGGCTCCGCCCAGCGGGACCAGGGCGAGCAGATCCCGGCGGACGAACCCGCCGGCCCGCAGCCGGGCGAGCAGGCCCGACTCCGGGTAGGACGGGGATGCCGACGTCACTGGTCGATTCTCACCGGCGGGTCCGACAGTTCGCGCCCCTCCGGGACGGTACTCAGGACTGTCGGGCCAGTACTCATGGTAGCCAAGCCAGTACTCACTGGCAGCAGGGCCAGGGTCCGCGGCACCCCCGGCGGCCGGTGGCAGCCCGGTGACGCGACGCGCCCGAAGAGCTAGAAAGCCGAAATGCCCACGTTGGAAACGTTGAGCGGCAAGAATCCGACGACGGGAGATCAGAACCTTCGCGGGAAGAGGCGGTTTCATGGCAGGGCGGGACAGCGAGTACGAACGCCCCATCCTGCTCAGCTGCGGCGGCTGCGACGTGCGCTGGACGGCGCTGACCGCGGCGCACTGCCCGTCCTGCCACGAGACCTTCGCCGGCACCACCACCGGCTTCGACGCGCATCGGGTGAAGGGGGCCTGTCTTTCCCCGGAACGGGTCAGGTTGCGCCGCGACCGCGGATACTGGCTCAGCGGAGACGAACAGCCGCCCGGCCGCATCCTGCGGGTCTCCGACCGGCAAGGCGGTTCGGCCGGCCCCGCGGGCGCCCGCGGTGGCGCCGGAGGCGGGGCCCGAGGTGGCGCCGGCACGGTACGGATGGCCGGCTGACCGAGCCCTCCCCCTCATCGGACGGTAGGCGGGATCCCACCCGCCGCCTGCGGCCGGGCTGGATGGCCGAGCCGGTCGCAACAGGCGCGACGGCAGGCACAACGGTGGGCATGGTGGTGGGGACGTGCCACCACCACGGTGTACTGGAAGTCAATCTTGTGTTCCCCGGCTGCGGTCCCGCAGCACCCGGACGCCGTCGCAGACCGCTCTCCCCCGTCCAGGAACGCTTCCGTTAGGGTAAAGGGGCCCGGCAGTGAAGATTCGACCGAGATGGCACGCTTAAAGCCCGTGCCGGTTTTTCTCCGGCCAAGCTATGACGTTCGACGTCGTTTCTCAACGCCCCGCGCCAGCGCCCACTCGGCGGGCGGCGATCCGTTTGGCGGTGGGCCACCGCACGTCGTGCGCCCAGCCGAGCTTCTCGAACAGGCGGATGAGTGCGGCGCTGGGATCGATCTGGCCGGGCAGGACGCCGTGGCGGGCGCTGGTGGGGTCGGCGTGGTGCAGGTTGTGCCACGACTCCCCCAGCGAGGGTATGGCCAGCCACCACACGTTGCTGGAGCGGTCCCGGGCCGCGAACGGTCGGGTGCCGATCGTGTGGCAGATCGAGTTGATGGAGAAGGTGACGTGGTGCAGCAGCGCGATACGGACCAGCGCTCCCCAGAACAAGGCGGTCGCCGCCCCGGCCCAGGACATGCTCCACAGGCCGCCGACCAGCGGCGGCAGCAGCACCGAGGCGGCGACGAGCCAGGGGAAGCGGGCCGAGATCGCCGCGATGTCCCGATCGGCGAGCAGATCCGGGCAGAACGTCTCCGGCGCGGTCCGTTCCGGGTGGAAAAGCCATCCGACATGGGCGTGCAGGAACCCTTTCGCCAGGCCCCTGCCATGATGACCGAAACGCCACGGTGAATGCGGATCAGCTGCCTGGTCGGAGTATTTGTGATGCCGCCGGTGGGCCGCGACCCAGTCGGTCACCCCCATTTCGATGGCGAGGCTCCCGGCAACGGCGAGGATTATCCGCAGCGGCCGGCCGGTCCGGAAGGAACCATGCGTGAACAACCGGTGGTAGCCCACGGTGACACCGAATCCGGTGATCAGGTACATGACGGCACCGATGACCAGGTCGTGCCAGCCCAGCCCCCACCCCCAGGCCAGCGGGACCG
>NZ_CDXDOS010000290.1:0-1703 GCF_978021245.1 Frankia sp. CoBUL1 | reverse complement strand
AGGGTCTTCGGCTGGTCCGCCACGTCGGGACGGGTCGACCGCCTCGGCCCGGTGGCCCTGGCCGGGAGCGGCGGCCCCGACGGCAGGGTCGGGTCGGGGCGGGACCGGCCCGGCGGACACCCGTCGTAGTCACCGGGCCGGAGTGCTGCGACACGCGCCGCGGCAGAACCGAGGGTGCCCGATCCGAGGGTGGTCGTGGGGGTCGTGGGGATGGATTGGGCCGTACCGGACGTGGTGACAGTAGATTTTACGATAACGGGATCGGTGCTGCCGGATACAGCGGCAGAGGCGGCGATGGCCGACTGCAGTTCGGATTCACGGGACACGTGTTTCCCTCCGTGTCTGGGGGATTGTCAGTGCTACCTGTGGTCGGTTTTCCGGATCGGGGCGTTGGTGCTACCCGCCAGAACCGGGTTGGGCGTACCCCCGCATCGAGGCGCGGAAAGCGGACTTCACGAACACCGTCCGCCCCGGGTAGCAGAGCGTCACGGGCCGCCCACCCGAAAGCCGTGGGCGGCGTCCATCAGGCACGATCGAACGACCATGACACTCACCGACCACCTTCCCCCGACTTCCGGCACCGGCCATGACGACGAACGGGCCCCCCACCCGAAGGACCCCGGCTCGAAGAACCCGGACCTGACCGGCCCCGGCGGGCCCGGCGGCGGGCCCGATCCCGACGCACTCTATGACGCGTTCACCAGGTGGGTCGCAGAGCAGGGGCTGGAGCTGTACCCGGCGCAGTCCGAGGCGCTGATCGAGATCGTCTCGGGGTCGAACGTGATCCTGGCGACGCCGACCGGGTCGGGCAAGAGCCTGGTCGCGGCGGGGGCGCACTTCGCGGCGCTGGCGGCGCGGCGGCGTACCTTCTACACCGCGCCGATCAAGGCGCTGGTGTCGGAGAAGTTCTTCGCGTTGTGCGCGATGTTCGGCGCGGCGCAGGTCGGGATGATGACCGGGGACGCCAGCGTGAACGACACGGCGCCGATCATCTGCTGTACGGCGGAGGTGCTGGCGAACATCGCGCTGCGCGACGGGGTCGCCGCCGACGTCGGTCAGGTCGTCATGGACGAGTTCCACTACTACGCCGACCCCGGCCGCGGCTGGGCCTGGCAGGTGCCGCTGCTGGAACTGCCGCACACCCAGTTCATCCTGATGTCGGCGACGCTCGGTGACGTGTCGCTGTTCGAGGCGGACCTGACGCGGCGCACCGGGCGCGGGACCGCGGTGGTGCGCTCCGCGCAGCGTCCGGTGCCGCTGTTCTACCGGTTCGTCACCACGCCGATGCACGAGACGATCGGTGAGCTGCTGGAGACCCACCAGGCTCCCGTCTACGTCGTGCACTTCACCCAGGCGCAGGCGTTGGAACGGGCGCAGGCACTGATGAGCGTGAACGTGTCGACCCGGGCGGAGAAGGACGCGATCGCGAGGACGATCGGGAACTTCCGGTTCACCGCCGGGTTCGGCAGGGTGCTGTCCCGGCTGGTCCGCCACGGCATCGGGGTGCATCACGCCGGAATGCTGCCGAAGTACCGCCGGCTGGTGGAGCAGCTCGCCCAGGCGGGGCTACTGAAAGTCATCTGCGGCACGGACACCCTGGGGGTGGGGATCAATGTGCCGATCCGCACGGTGGTGTTCACCTCCCTGTCGAAGTACGACGGGAGCAGGGTGCGGCTGCTGTCGGCACGGGAGTTCCATCAGAT
>NZ_CDXDOS010000289.1:0-3867 GCF_978021245.1 Frankia sp. CoBUL1 | reverse complement strand
CTGACCGGCGCGGTACCACCGCTACCCGTCCCCTCGTCTGACCGGAGGTACCACCCGAGTGACCGTCTCGTCCCTCACTCCCGACCCCGCCCCGGCCGCCGCCACCCCGGACCCTGACCGGGGCAGCGAGCGTCCGGGTTCCCGGGCGGCGCGCATGCGGATGCCGCTCGCCCGCCACGTCGTCGAAGCCGTCGCGCTGGAGAACGGCGTGTGTATCCGGCCGATGCCGATGCGCCGCACCAACCTGGACACCGGCGAGACGCAGATCATCCCCGTTCCCTGCGGCGCCACCCTGGCATCGGCATGTCCTCCGTGTGCGGAGAAAGCCCGCCGGCTGCGGATGGCGCAGTGCAAGACCGGCTGGCACCTCGACGACGAACCGTTGCCCGCCCCCGATCCGCCCACCGACGAGGCCAAGGCCCTTGCCTCCCTGCGCGCGGACCTCGAATCCGCGCGGGCGGATGTGGAGGCGGCCGGGGACCTGGCGCAGGTCGGGGAGATCGACGAGCTGATCGGCCAGGTCGACGACGAGCTGAACGCACTGGGCGTGCGGGGGAAGGCAGCGCCGGAGAACCGTGATCGTCCTCGCCGGAGCCGCTCGACGCGTCGGCGGCAGGATGCCCCCGACCTGCCTCGGCTGCCGGTGGAGCGGCGCACGGTCGGCCGGACGTTCAGCGCCCCGGACGGCACAGTGTGGCGGCCGTCGATGTTCTTGACGCTGACCTGCGACAGCTACGGCCGGGTTCGCTCGGATGGGACCCCGGTGGACCCGAGTTCGTACGACTACCGGCGGGCGGCGCGGGACGCGATCCACTTCCCGAAGCTGCTGGACCGCTTCTGGCAGAACCTGCGCCGGGCGGTCGGCTGGGACGTCCAGTACTTCGCCGCGCTCGAACCGCAACGCCGTCTGGCGCCCCACCTGCACGCGGCGATCCGCGGGACCGTGCCGCGGGCGATGCTGCGCCTGGTGGCGGCTGCCACCTACCACCAGGTGTGGTGGCCACCGTCCGACCAACCGGTCTACCTCGACGGTCACGTGCCCGTCTGGGATGACGCGGCCGGCGGCTACGTCGACCCGGACACCGGCCTGCCCCTGGCGGCCTGGGATGACGCACTCGACGCGATCGGCGAGCACGACGAACCCGCCCACGTCGTCCGCTTCGGCCCGCAGCTCCGCGCGGACGGCGTGACCGCGAACAGCACGCAGACCGGCCGGATGATCGGCTACCTCACCAAGTATTTGACCAAAAGTCTTGACGCCTGCCATGACCTGGCCAGCGACGCGCATCGGGCCCACGTCGACCGGTTCGCCGATGCCCTGCGGCACGAGCCGTGCTCCCCGACCTGCGCGAACTGGCTGCGTTACGGCGTCCAGCCGCGCAGCGCCCGGCCCGGCCTCGTCCCGGGGCGGTGCAAGGGGAAGGCGCACCGGCGGGAGACGCTCGGCTTCGGCGGCCGGCGGGTGCTGGTCTCGCGCCGATGGTCCGGCAAGACCCTCACCGACCACCGTCACGACCGGATCGCGTTCATCCGCCAGCAGCTCGAAGCGCTCGGCGGCGACGCCGGTTCCGGTGCCGAGCCAAACCCGGACCGGACGGCCTGGCACCTCCTGCGCCCCGGCGACCCAGCGGCGCCCCGCCGCGAACACCTGCTGTTGCACGCGGTCGCCCAACGCCACGCCTGGCGCGCTCAACTCCGTGCCCGGCCCATCGAAGATGCGCCGGGTCCCCCGGCCGCCCGTGCCACCGCTGGCGGGAGTCATCTTCCGGCAACCAGTCCCCCACGGTTTTCCGACGCGGCCTGACCCTCGCTATCACGACTGGAGCACTGCCCATGTCTGAGCAAATGATCCATACACAGACCGTGCGGGCGCTACCCGGCTCCGCGGAGCCACGTGAGGGCGACGGCGTCACCCTCGACGACCTCTACCGGCTTCCGGCCGTGCTCGACCTGCCCACGGCAGCGCGCATCCTCGGCGTCGGGCGGACCGCGGCCTACGAGATGGTGCGTGACGGCCGGTGGCCCACTCCGGTCATCCGGCTGTCCAGCCGGAAGATCCGCATCCCTTCCGTCGCGCTGCTCGACCTGCTCGGCGTCGATCGGCGGGCGGCCTCGTGAGTGCCGGCCGTCAGGGCAGCGTCCGGAAGGACGCTTCCGGCAGGTGGTTCTTCGTCGTCGACATCACCGCAGCGGGTGGGCCGCGTCGGCAGGCTCGGCGGCGTGGGTTCGCGACCAAGAAGGCGGCACAGGCAGCGCTTACGGAGTTTCTCGGCAAGCTCGCGGCCGGCACGTATGTCGAGCCATCCCGGCTGACCGTTCGGGAGTTCATCGAGACCCGCTGGCTTCCGGCAGTCGAGGGTGAGCTGCGGCCGTCGACCCTGGCGTCCTATCGGCGGAACCTGCGGCTGCATGTCCTGCCCCGGCTCGGCGGGGTGCGGCTCCAGCTCCTCGACACGGCTACCCTGCAAGCCCTCTACGCCGAGTTGCTCCGGGCTGGCCGGGCTGACCATGCCCGGGGGCACGGGCTGTCGCCGCGGACCGTGCTCTACATCCACACGATCCTTCGGGGTGCGCTGAAGACGGCAGTCGAATGGGACCTGATCCCACGCAACCCGGCGGACCGGACCAAGCCGCCGCGGCGGAAGGCCCAGGCCGACCGGCACACGAAGATCTGCACCTGGACGAACGCCGAACTCCGGACCTTCCTCGACGCCACCCGCGAGGAACCGACCTACGCCCTGTGGCTGCTGCTTGCCACCACCGGCGTGCGGCGCGGCGAGGCGCTGGGACTCGCCTGGTCGGCCGTGGACCTGGACGCGGGGCGCATCTCGATCCGCCGGACGCTCGTCGACGTCACCACGTCCGGCACCGGCCGGGTGCCGGTGTTCAGCGACCCGAAGACCGTACGCGGCACGCGGGTCATTGCGCTGGATGTGGCCACCGTGACGGCGCTGCGTGATCTGCGGGAGCGCAAGCTGAAGGAACTGGTGTTGCTCGGCAGGGAGCCAGAGGCTGATCTCGTCTTCACCCACTGGGACGGCCGGGCGATGCACCCGGAACGGATCTCCCGGGCGTTCCTGCGGTGGGTGGGGCGCCTCGGTCTGCCGGTCATCCGGCTCCACGACCTGCGACATACCTGGGCAACCCTGGCGCTTGCGAGCAACGTGCATCCCAAGGTCGTCTCCGAGCGGCTGGGGCACGCCAGCATCACGATCACCCTGGAGATCTACAGTCACGTTCTGCCCGGCATGCACTCCGATGCCGCGGAAGTCGTCGCCGGGCTCATCCTCGGCACTGGCGGGCAGGCCGACGAGGACCAGGCGGACCGGCCCGACGACGGCGGCGCGACCGACCCGGACGACTCCGACCGCCCGGGCGATGATGACGGCCCGGATGATGACGAGGGCGGGGAACCGGGCTCGCCTGCGTCCGGCCGTCCGGCCACTGGCCCGCGTACACCGCGACCGTCCACCCCGGCCACGGCTCGGGCGTGACCAATCCGTGACCAAACTGGCCTAAACGATCGGAGGGGGAACGGTGGGCGAGTGTTTGACCTGCGAGAACGCTGCCGTTCAACGGGTGCGGGAGGGGGGACTTGAACCCCCACGCCCGAAGGCGGCAGATCCTAAGTCTGCTGCGTCTGCCATTCCGCCACTCCCGCGTCACCTCCAGAGTAGCGACCGCCTCACCTGGGGGGCGCCCCGCCTCCCGCCGGGTCATGCCCCGCATCCTCGCCGGGACCGTGGACGACCGTGGACGACCGTGGACGACCGTGGGTAGCCATGGAGGCTGCCCCAGCCCGGCCACGAACCTTCGTAGTGGGCCATTCACGGGGCTGTTAGCTGTTGTCGAATCGGCGTCTGATAA
>NZ_CDXDOS010000288.1:0-3878 GCF_978021245.1 Frankia sp. CoBUL1 | reverse complement strand
CCTCACCTCAGGTGCTACGGGTGGCTGGCGATTCGCACAGCCACGGTGGATTCGCCGAACCGCCGAGCCTGGAGATTCTGGCGAGGATCACCGATGTCTTCGGCTCGCAGAGCAAGTCCGGCAGCGTCATGACCGGTACCGAGGGTACGGTGACCTACCGGGTCGGCGATCTTCCGACCACACTCCACCTCAGCTGGGACAATCCGTTCACCGGCAGCAACACCGGCAGTGCGACGCTTGAGGGTGAGCAGAGATTTGCCTTCCATGCGGGCTGCGTGGTCGGCGCGGGAAACTCCGCCCACCTGAAATACGAACTCCGCCCGGTCGACATGCACGGGCACGCGGTGTACGGCGGGATTCTGGAGAGGTGGGCCGGGCTGAGGTACTCGGACGGCCCGCTCGGCTTTCCGGTCAGCAACGAGGAGGGCGTGCCGGACGGGGTCGGCCGCTACGTGACGTTCGAGCGGGGGATCATCTACTGGCATCCCGATCCCAATGTAGGAGCGCACGCGGTCTGGGGCCGAATCGGTACCCGCTGGGAGCAGCTGGGACGTGAGCAGTTCGGTTATCCGATCACCGACGAACTGCCGACCCCGGATGGGCGAGGGCGCTACAACCACTTCCGGAAGTTCGCCGCCGACGGGCATGTCTACGACGCGTCGATCTACTGGACGGTGGCGACCGACGCGCACGAGATCTACGGCGCCATTCGGGCGAAGTGGGCCAGCCTCGGATGGGAACGGAGCCGACTGGGCTACCCGGTCGGGGCTGAGGAGGACTACCAGGGCGGGCGGCTGCAGCGATTCCAGTCGGGATCACTGTTCTGGAACGGCCACGGCGTGGAGGTCCGCTGATGACGCCGGGGGAGACCGCGCCCGCCGGGTCGGCCCGTATGTCGGCGCCGCGCCGGACGCGCCCGCGCCTGGCGATGATCCTGAGCGTGGCGGCGTTGGTCACGCTGGGAGCGTGTGGTTCGTCGCATGACGACCACGAACTGATTCCCGATCCCGGTCCGGCTGTCAGTACCACCACCGATCCGGCGTCCGGCTCGGTCCCTGGAGCCACCCGCCACACCGGCTCGAGGGGTGGATCCACGACCTATCACCTGTCGGTCGTCGTCGATGACGACGGCGTGGTCACGGTGGGGACGGCTCATTGTCCTCCGACGTGCACCTACCCGGTGCGCGCCGGGCAGCGGATCACGCTCGCGGCGGATCCCATAGAGTCTTTCGTCCGGTGGGAGGTCACCGGCCCAGGGCGCGGCCAGGACACCTGCACGGGTTCGCAAGAGCGTGAATGCACCATCACGTTCATCGGCGACACCACCGCGCGTGCCCGCTTCGGGCCCGACGACACCCCCAGCCCGGAGCAGACGCCAACGCCGGGTTCCAACGGGCGCGGGGAGCCGGGGACGTCGTCGACACCTCAGCATGGCTGAGGGGGACCGGGTCTTTCTCAGCTACGCGGAGGCCGACCGCGAGTGGGTCGCCGGCTATCTCACGCCCGCCCTCGGGCTGCGCCCCGACCAGGTGATCACCGCCGACGGCTTCCCGCCGGGCGAGCCGATCGTCGCCGCGTTCGAGCGGGCGGTTCTCGGCAGCCGCGCCACCGTGGTGGTGCTGACGCCGGCCTACCTGACCGACAGGTGGGCTGCCTTCGGGGAACTGCTGGCCTCCTACCAGGACGTCACCGCCGGTGGCACCTTCGCGGGCGGCACCACCGCCACCGCGAAGGTCGTCCCGGTGCTGAGGGAGCCCTGCGACATCCCGCCGCGTGTCGGCTTCCGGGTTCGGCTCGATTTCACTGATCGCCGCCACTGGGAGGCGCAAGCCGCCCGGCTGCGTGTCCTCCTCGCCCAACCGCCGCCAGCCGGCGAGGAGATCCGCTGCCCCTACCCGGGTCTGGTGCCGTTCGACCGGACGCACACCCGGTTCTTCCACGGTCGTGATAGCGAGATCTCCGACCTGCGCAGGAGGGTGCGGGCACAGCCTTTCACTCTGGTGATCGGTCCGTCGGGCTCGGGCAAGTCATCGCTGGTGCTGGCGGGTCTGGTGCCCCGGCTGGGCGCCGGCCCGGACCGGTGGCTGGTGCGGACGCTGCGTCCGGGCGTGACACCGATGGCGGCCCTTGCGGGCGCGCTGGACGTCAGGCCGCCCAGGTCGGGCATCGAGCTGTCGGTGCCGGTCGCGGCTGCGGTCGACGGTCTGCTGGCCGGCCAGACGGTGTCGGAGGGCCGGCTGCTGCTCGTCGTCGACCAGTTGGAGGAGATCTTCGCTCAGGCGCCGGCGGACTCCCGGGCGGCCTTCCTGACCACGCTGGTCGAGTTGCGCGCCGTCGAGTCCTGCCGGGTGGTCGCGACCATGCGGGCGGACTTCTACCCAGAGCTGATGGAGAGCCCGCTGTGGCCGCTCAATCTGGGTGAACGAGCCGAGATCGCGCCGCTGCGCGGGGCGCCGCTGCGCGAGGCGATCGTTCGGCCCGCCGCCGATGTCGGCGTCCACGTGGACCGGGGCCTCGTCGAGCGACGCATCGCCGATGCGGCGGAGGAGCCCGGGTCGCTGCCGCTGGTGCAGGAGACGATGGCGACGTTGTGGGAGGAGCGGGCCCGTCGGCTGCTCACGCTCACCGCCTACGAGCAGCTCGGCTCCGACGGGCGCGGTGGCCTCAGCGCCGTGCTCGCTATCCGCGCGGACGGGCTGTTCGCCCGGCTGACGCCGGCGCAGCGTGCGGTCGCCCGCCGCGTTCTGCTGCGTCTGGTTCAGCCGGGCGACGGCCGTGGTGACACACGTCGCCAGCAGCCGGTGTCCAGGTTGCGGGCTGTCGACGAGGACGAGGCATTGTTCGACACCGTCCTCGGTCGGCTGCTCGACACGCGGCTGCTGATCCCGAGCAGTGATGACAGCGGAGGCGACCAGCGCGTTGACCTCGCGCACGAGGCGCTCATCGCCGGCTGGCCAACGTTGCGCCAGTGGATCGACACGGCCCGCCAGGACCTGCTCTTCACTCGAACCCTGGCCCATGACGCCGAGCAGTGGTCCAGCGGTGGACGAGATGACAGCGGCCTGTATCGGGGAGCCAGGCTCGCCGCCGCGATGGACTGGGCCGCTGCCAACAGCACGGAACTCAACCAGCTTGAGCGGGACTTCCTCCACGCGGGTCATGCGCACGAGGCACGGGAGATCGCGCAGGTGCGGCGGACCAACCGGCGGCTCGGGCTGCTCGCGCGGGGGCTTGCCGCCTTCCTGGCACTGACGCTCGTCGCGTCGGGGCTGGCGATCGCGCAGTCGGTGCGGGCCGGCAGGCTCGCCGACCGCGCCGCGGTCCAGAGCCGTGCCGCGCTGTCGCGCCAGCTCGCGGCGCAGGCGGTCGCGGCCCAGCCCAGCCAGCTGTCCCGAGCGCTCCTGCTCGCCGCCCAGGCCTACCGGGTCGACGACACGACGCAGGCCCGCAGCGCGCTGCTGTCTACTCTGCAGAACAGTGACCCACGCCTGGTCAGCGTTCTCGCCGCGGACGTCGCACCTGCCGTCGATCCCATCGGCGCTGGCGCATCGGTCCGCGCGGTCGCGGTCAGCCCCGACGGGAGAACGGTCGTGACCGGCACCGGGGACGGCACGGTGACCTGGTGGGACGGCGGCCGCCACCGCACCGGGGGTGGCACGGCCAGTGGCCAGCGGGGTGCGATCCAGGCGTTGGTGTTCAGTCCGGACGGCCGGATGCTCGCCTCGGGCAGCCTCGACGGCACGACGCAGGTCTGGGACGTCGCCAGCCGGCGTGCACTCGGACCGCCGCTGCGTGCCGGGCGGGGTGCGGTGTGGGCCGTCGCGTTCGGTGCGGGCGGCGCGGTACTGGCGGCGGGCGGGCAGGGCCCTGCTGGCGAG
>NZ_CDXDOS010000287.1:0-3902 GCF_978021245.1 Frankia sp. CoBUL1 | reverse complement strand
TCCTCACCTCAGGAATCTGGTCTAAACCGCGGAGAACAAAGGGATTTCGTTGGTCTTCTCGTCGACGTCGACCTGTGTCAGGAGCACGCCGCGGGCGTGGGCGAGGACTTCGGGCAGGTGCACGTGGCGGCTGCCGTGCTGGGGGCGCATCGTCGTTCCATCTACCGTGAGCACGCGCTGTACCCGGCCCGCCCGCCATGCCGGGCGGTGCGGGGCGGCGTCGAGGGCCGCCAGTGAGCCTGGATCCAGGCTTCGGCAGCTCTTTCCAACGCCGCCCGGTGCGGGCGTCCCGGGCCCATTCCCCTTCCCTGGCGATCATGAAGTGTCGAGAACTCCATGATCGACAAAGGGGTCGCGCCCGTCCTCCGTCCCTCTTCGACCCAACAGTTCCGCTACGCCGGACCCGGCCCGCCGGGGACGAACGGCGCGTTGCTACCTTCTTGGCTGCAATCGCTCCTACCCGCAATCAACGTGCTCGGCACACGTCGAGGAGACGGATTTATGCGTATCACCAGAATGCGTGCCGCGGTGGCCGGCGTTCTCGGCATGGCGACCATCGCACTGGCCTCCCCGGCGCTCGCCGAAACTCCGGAACCGTCGCCCACCGCCATCGCGACGGCCACGGCCGCCGTCACCCAGTCGAGTCCGTCCCCCCTCGTCTCCGACACCCCGACGGCGACCCCGAAGACAGGGCCGTTGGCCGGCCTGGACTCGGCGGGCAAGCCGACCGGGTCGGCCGGCCCGACCGCCACTCCGAGCCTCGATCCGAGCGCCACGCCGAGCGCCACGCCCACCGACGCCGCGGCTCTGATTCTGGGCGCGACGGCGAGCGCGACGTCCTCCGCGACCCCGACCACCGGCACCGGCAAGCCGACACTCGATGGTTTCCTCGACCTGCTGCCCTTCAAGGTCCCGCTGGACAAGCAGATCAACAGCATCGACGACATGGACGTCAACCCGTTGTTCCTCACCTTCACCTGCGACGACTCCGTCCCCTCATGGAAACTAAAGAACACCGCGGACAAGGCCTTTGGATTCGGCTGGTTCGACACCAGCCTGCACGGCGGGATTCTGGACATCGGGCCGAAGCAGACCGTTGACCTCCCCTCGAAGGCACTCGCGGTAATCGGCTCCCCCTGGGACGCCAGGACCAAGGTTCTGCTCGTGACCGTGCCGACGGTCGGTGTCTCCAACTGCACGGGCGGATCGGCCCCGCCGCCGCTCGCACCGCCCGCTCCGCTACCCGTCGCGGTGCCCGTCGCGGTGCCCGCCGCCACGAGCGCCGTCCCGGCCGATCCGCACTACACGCGATGAGCTCCGGACCTGGTCCCAGGATGGCTGCGAGCGCCCTCGCGGCCATCCTGGGTGGCGTCGTGCTGACCGGCTGCGGCGACGGCGCCAGGAACGCATCCACCGATCTCTCCCCGCAGGTGCGCAACCAGCTCGCCGCCGCCGCCGGACTCGGCCAGGGAAAGAGCACCGTGGTCACGGCCGTGGGTGCCAGCGTCGACGTTTACAGCGCCCCGACCGACACCCAACCCTCCTCCACTCTGGCCAGTCCGAATGAGAACGGCGTCAGGCGGGTCTTCCTCGTCCAGGCCAAGCTGTCGGGATGGTGGCAGGTACTGCTGCCGGTGCAGCCGAACGGCAGCACCGGATGGTTGAAGGCGGACCAGGTCACCGCGTCCGAGACGCCGTACCGGCTGGTTGTCTCCCGCAGCAGGCACCGACTCCAGGTGTTCAGCAACGGGACGCAGATCGCCGAGGAGCCGGTGGGGATCGGCACCGCCGACACCCCGACGCCGGGCGGGCGTTTCTATCTCATGGAGCTGCTCAAGCCGCGTGATCCGAACGGTCCGTACGGGCCGTATGCCTTCGGGCTCAACGGCTTCTCGACATCACTCAGCTCGTTCGGCGGCCACAAGCCGGTCATCGGCGTGCACGGGACGAACGAACCAAAGCTCATCGGCAAGGACGTCAGCCACGGATGCATCCGCCTGAGCAACGACGCGATCACCAGACTCGCCCAGACCGTTCCCCTCGGCACGCCGATCGACATCGTCGCCTAGACGAAGATCGGTAACGAGGCCCTTCCCGGTGGAGGATCGCCGGGGCCCGGACGGACTATGCGTCCACCGAGGCGGACGGGTCCATGGTGGGACGGGCCGCCGCGGCGATCCGCAGATCGTCGACGAATCCGGCGTAGACCTCGTCACGGCGGGCGGGATCCGCCCGTAGCACCGCACTGGGATGCAGCGTGGCGAGCAGCTGAGCCCCGGAGCCTGCCGGCCCGGGGAGCAGCCGGCCACGCATCTTCGTCACCCGGAACGACGGTCCGAGCAGCGACATGCCTGCCGTAGCCCCCAGGATCACGACGATCGCCGGCCGAACGAGGTTGAGCTCCGCGGATAGCCAGGGACGACACGCGGTGACATGCCGCAGGTCCGGGGTCTGATGAATCCGCCGCGGACCGTTGCCGGTGCGATACCGGAAGTGCTTGACGGCGTTTGTCGTGTACACCTCGGCACGGTCGAGTCCCACCTCGCCGAGGGCCCGGTCGAGCAGCTTGCCGGCGGGGCCCACGAACGGCACACCCCGCCGGTCCTCGATGTCGCCCGGCTGCTCGCCGACGAGGGCGAGCCAGCTATGCGCGGGGCCGACCCCGAAGACCGTGCGGGTGCCGGGCAGTTGTGCGAGGTCGCATCCCTGGCACTCGGCAGCCGCCGCCGCCAGGGTCGGCAGATCCGCCCGTGGTGGTATGTGTACGGGCTGCATGCTCATCCACCGATTCAACCGGACGGGCCCTCGCCCGTCCGCACGAGCCCTGGGAGACCCGGTTGTGCCGGGAACCCGGTGCCGGGGGTGCCCCGACCGCCGGGGGTGCCGAGGCCGGATATCTGGCCCCCGGCGGTCGGGGCAAACCACGGGGCCACCCCCACAAAATAGCGGCGTGTCATCATTCAACTACACAGTGTTTGCTGTTGTGCTGTACGGGTGACGCTTGCCGTGGAGTGGGATCGGGGCTTCTCCGACGCCTGGTCGCAAATCGCCGCGACAGCCCCGAAAACTGGCCTCTTCCTCGCGATCTGTCTGCTCGGTTGGCTGTTGGTTCGGGCGGGTACGCACCTCGTCACCCGGTTGACCGAACGCGCCGGCCTGGATCGGATCATCGATCGCGCCGGCCTGCCGCGGCTACTGCACCAGCCAGCCCCGAGCGTGCGGGCGGGCGGGCTGCGGGTGCTCATGGGCATCGGCCTGCTCGGCGTGCTGCGGATCGCGCTGGGGGTTTTCGGACCGAACGCGGCCGAGGACACCGTGACCGATCTACTCGCTCTGCTGCTCCATATCCTGCTCGCGACGCTGGTCATCATGATCGGGGTCGGCCTCGCCCGGGTCGTCCAGACCTTCGTCACGGAGGCACTACGCGACCTCGCGTACGGACGGGCGGCCGGCAACATCGTGGCCACCGTGCTCGTGGTCGCCTTCGGCAAGGCGGCGTTGGACGAGGTGGGACTCGCGACGTCGGTCACCACACCGCTCCTCTGGGCGATCCTGGCCTCCCTCACCGGTGTGATCGTCGTCGGCGTGGGAGGCGGCCTCATTCGACCCATGCAGATCCGATGGGAGGAGATCCTCGATCATGTCGAGGACACCGCCGCCGAGGCTCGAGCGAAGTGGCACGATCGCCGCCCCACCACGGTGCCCCAGGTATCGTGGGTCTCTCACCGCTCGTCCACACCCCACGGCTTCCCGGGTCCCGCCGGTCCCACCGGTCCCCACAACTCCCGGGCACACACAGACTCCCCGGCACACACAGACTCCCCGGCACACGCGCCGAAACGGCCGCTGCCCCCACCGGCCGTCGCCTCGCCCCGACCCCCAATCCCGCCACCGGGTGAGGG
>NZ_CDXDOS010000286.1:0-3950 GCF_978021245.1 Frankia sp. CoBUL1 | reverse complement strand
GGAGTGGGGGGACACGCTGCGGGAGGTGTTCGGGGAGTACCGGGCACCGACGGGGGTCGGCGAGGCCACCGTCGCCGGTGGTGGCGGGGCCGCCCTCGACGAGCTGCGGGCCCGGGTGGCGCGCACGGGGTCCGAGCTGGGCCGTCCGGTGAAGATGCTGGTCGGTAAGCCCGGTCTCGACGGGCATTCCAACGGCGCCGAGCAGATCGCGCTGCGGGCCCGTGACGCCGGTTTCGAGGTTGTCTACCAGGGGATCCGGCTGACGCCGGCGCAGATCGTGGCCGGGGCCGTCGAGGAGGACGTGCACGTCGTCGGGCTGTCGGTGCTCTCCGGTTCCCATCTCGACCTGGTGCCCCAGGTGCTGACGGGGCTGGGGGCGGCCGGGGCGGGTGAGATCCCCGTCATCGTGGGCGGCATCATCCCCGCGGCGGACGCGGACGAGCTCGCCCGACTCGGGGTGGCCGCGGTGTTCACGCCCAAGGACTATGAGCTCACCGCCATCATCCGGGGCATCCTCGACGTCGTACGGGCCGCCAACAAGCTCGATCAGTGAGCTCGATCAGTGAGTTCGATCACCGAGCTCGATTGGTGAGCTCGATCAGTGAGGTGGCCGTGACGGTTGGGGATGGTACCCGGGTGGGCTCGTCGATCGAGTCGGTGACCGAACTCGTCACCGCCGCCGTCGCGGGCAACCGCCGTGCGGTGGCGAGGCTCATCTCCATGGTCGAGGACGGTTCGCCGTACCTGCAGCGAACCGAGCAGCTGCTGATGCCTCGCACCGGGGGCGCGCAGGTGATCGGCCTCACCGGGGCGCCGGGGGTCGGCAAGTCCACCTCCACCTCCGCGCTGGTGGGCGCCTATCGGGCGGCGGGCCGGCGGGTCGGCGTGCTGGCCGTCGACCCCTCGTCCCCGTTCACCGGCGGCGCGCTGCTCGGCGACCGGATCCGGATGGTCGAGCACGCCACCGATCCGGGCGTCTTCATCCGCTCGCTGGCGACGCGCGGAAGTCTCGGCGGCCTGTCGACCGCCACGCCCCAGGCCCTGCGGGTTCTCGACGCCGTCGGGTTCGACGTCGTCCTGATCGAGACCGTCGGGGTGGGACAGGCCGAGGTGGACATCGCCGCCCTGGCGGACACCACGCTCGTCCTGGTCGCCCCAGGGATGGGGGACGGCGTCCAGGCCGCCAAGGCGGGCGTTCTGGAGATCGCCGACGTGCTGGTGGTCAACAAGGCCGACCGGCCGGGTGCGGACCGGACGGTCAACGAGCTCACCGCCATGCTCCGGATGGGCGGTGCCGGCCGCGGGGAGGACGACCGGCGTCCGCAGGTCGTGCGGACGGTCGCCGCCACCGGGCAGGGGGTGGCCGAGCTCGTCGAATCGATCGAGGCCCATCGGGACTGGCTGCTGCGCACGGGGCAGCTGCAGCGCCGACGGCGTCGGCGCGCGGTCGACGAGATCTCGCGGATCGCCTTCGCCCGGCTGCGGGAGCGGATCGGGGACCTGCGGCCCGGAGCCGCGATCGACCAGCTCGCCGACGAGGTCGTCGCCGGCGGACTCGACCCCCACACCGCGGCCGATCGTCTCCTCGACGAGGCACTCGCCGCTCAGGCCGCCGTTGGCCTGGCCGCCGGTCACACCGGTGCGGTGAAACCGACCAGGTAACCGCGGTCGTGGCAGCAGCGGCAGGGGTCGATCACCAGCACGGTCCGGACCTGACCGGCCCGGAAGCCCGCCACATGAGACACCGTGCGGCATCGACCATGGCAGGTTGGGCAAATGGTGTTCGGCTTGGCGTCCACGTGACGGTACCTTCCCGGGATGACGGGACATAACCTCGGGGCACCCCCGTACCTCGGGGCACGCGGTGTCGGGCGAGTTCACGTTCTCGGGTCGAAGGCCGAGACGGCGGCCAGCTGCTCGAACAGCGCGCGTTCCCGGGCGGTCAGGGCCGGCGGCACCGCCACGCGCACCTCGGCGTGCAGGTCGCCGGGCGGGCCGGTGGGGTTGGGTAGGCCGGCGCCGCGTAGGCGCAGCCGCCGGCCGCTGGACGATCCTGCCGGGACGCGCACCTTGATCTCGCCGCCGGGGGTGGTGACCGGGACCCGGGCGCCCAGGGCGGCCTCCCAGGGGGTGACCGGCAGCGGGACGTTGATGTCTCGTCCGGACAGCCGGTAATACGGATGCGGCGCGATCTTCACGTGTAGGTAGAGGTCGCCGGGCTGGCCGTGCCTGCTGCCGCGGCCGCCTTGGCCGGCCAGCCGGATGCGCTGGCCTTCGACCACCCCCCGCGGGATGGTGACCTGGTAGCTGCGTGGGCTCCCGCCGGGGCCGGCGAGGGTGATCTGACGCCGCCCGCCCCGGTAGGCCTCCTCGACGGTCAGCTCGAGCTCGGCTTCCTGGTCGGCGCCGGGGATCGGCCCGGTCGCGCCGTGGGCCCCGAACAGATCATCGAACAGGTCACCGAAGATGCTCCCGCCGAGGCCCGCGCCACCGAGGCCGGCGCGTCCGAAACCCCTCTCGGCGAAGTCTGCGAAGTCGGTGCCATCGGCGAAGTCGGCGCCGCCGAAGCTCGGTTCGGCCTGGACCCGGCCGGTGCGGCTCCAGCCCCGGCGGGCCTGGCCGAAGCCCGGCCCGGCGGTCACCCGTTCGTCGTAGTCCTCGGGGATGCGCCGGAAGTCCGCGCCGAACCGGTCGTAGCGCGCCCGCGTCTTCGGGTCGGACAGCACGCGGTACGCCTCACCGATCTCCTTGAACCGCTCCTCCGCCTCCGGGCCGCGGTTGACGTCGGGGTGGTAACGGCGGGCGAGGCGGCGGTAGGCCTGCTGGATCTCCTCGGCGCTCGCGCCCCGGCCGACACCGAGAAGCTGGTAGTAGTCCTGGGCCACGGCCGGTCACTCCGCGGGCCCGCCGGCGCCGCCCGGGTCCGGGCCGATCTCGCCTGGTTGCCGGGCGCCGCCGGGCGGTTCGCTGGGTTTGCTGGATGGTTCGCCCGGTGGTTCGCCGGGCGGTTCGCCCGGAGGGCGGCTGACGGCGACTCCGGCGGGGCGTAGCTGCCGTCCGGTGTCGCCGTAGCCGGGGCGGATCACGGCCACCACCGTGCCGGCTGGGACGTTCGGTTCCTCGACGGCGGCCAGCGCCTCGTGCCGGGTCGGATCGAACGGCACCCCGACCTCGTCGTGGCGCGGGTAGCCGAGCCGGGCCAGCACGTCCACGGCCTGGTCCCGGACCGTCCGGACACCCGCCACGAGCGAGGTGGGGTCGGCGTCGGCGTGGGTGAGCGTGAGGTCGAGATGGTCGAGGACCGGCAGCCAGGCGGCCGCCGCGTGGGCCCGTTCGGCCGCCCGATCCCGCTCCAGCTCCCGGAGGGTCCGTTTACGCAGGTTGTCCAGGTCGGCGGCGGCCCGCCGCCACCGGTCGGTCAGCTTGTCCACCTGCGTGGCGAGCGCCACACTGTCCAGGACAGTCTCGGTCGGGAGATCGTCCGCGCCGACGGGGCCGGCGCGGGCGGTGGCCTCTCCGCTACTCCGGTCCACGGTCTGGTCGGTGGTCTGGTCGGCGCCGTGGCCGGTCCGGTCTGGGCGCTGTTCGCGCGGCATGTCGTTCGCCATCATGGGTCGGTCTCGGTTGGCATGGTTCGGTCTCGGTTGGCATGGGTCGGTCTCGGTTGGCATGGGTCGGTCTCGGTTGGCATGGGTCAGCCCCGGTCGAACTCGGCTTCTACCACGTCGTCGCCGCCGGGGGTGCCGCCGCCAGGTGGTGGCTGTGGGCCGCCCGGGGCGGTGTCGGTCGGGCTGCCGCCGGTTCCCTCGGTGGGGGCGGCCTGGCCGGTTCGGGCGGCGGCCAGGCCGTGGTAGATCTGTTGGAGATCCGAGGTCAGTGATCATGCCGGCTTGCGCCGGCACCCTGTCCTGATGAGGATGTTGGTGCCGTCCGGTCCGACGTCGTCCCTC
>NZ_CDXDOS010000285.1:0-3956 GCF_978021245.1 Frankia sp. CoBUL1 | reverse complement strand
ACGGTTACCGGGAAAGGCTCAATGCCTACGTCGTCCCGTTCGGCGGACTACTCATGCTCGCGGGACGACTGGGCGATCTCATCAGCCGCAAGATCATATTCATAATCGGAATCGCGTTGTTCAGCGCCGCGTCGCTGCTCTGTGGATTCGCGACCTCCGAGGCCACGCTGATCGCGTTCCGCTTCGTCCAGGGTGTTGGCGGCGCCGTGGCCTCGGCGTGCATTCTCGGCATGGTCGCGACGATGTTCTCCGAGCCCCGCCAGCAGGCGCAGGCCATCGCCGCGTACAGCTTCGCCTCCGCGGGGGGCGGCGCGGTCGGGCCCCTGCTCGGCGGTATTCTGACCGACCTGGCCAGCTGGAACTGGATCTTCTTCATCAACGCGCCGATCGGCGCGCTGGTCGTGCTCGGCGCCCTGCGCACCCTGGACCGCGACGCCGGGCTCGGGATCGGCAAGGGCATCGACTTCCTGGGCGCCGCGCTGGTGACCGCCGGCCTGATGCTGTTCGTGTACACGACCGTCAACGCGGAACGAGTCGGCTGGGGAGCCACCGAAACGCTGGTACTCGGCCCGCTGGCCATCGTGCTGCTGATCGGGTTCGTCATCCGCGAGGCCACCGCCGCGCAGCCGCTGCTACCACTGAAGATATTCCGGACGCCGAACCTGGCGGCGGCCAACGTCGTGCAGTTCCTGGTGATCGCGGGCATGTTCGGACTGATGTACTTCGGCACGCTGTACGTGCAGCGCATCCTGGGATACAGCTCGTTGGAGGCCGGCCTGGGGTTCATGCCGATCGCCGTGGTCATAGCCGCGATCTCCATCGGCCTGTCCGCCAGGCTCATCATGAAGTTTGGACCCCGGACCATGCTGCTGACCGGCCTGGTGCTGATCGTTCTGGCGTTCGTCGGGCTGTCCCTCGCTCGCGAAGACGGCACCTACGTGGTCGACTTCCTGCCGGCCACGGTCCTCATGGGCGTCGGCGTCGGGATGGCACTGCCGGCGATCATGGGGCTTGGCATGTCGTCGGCGGCACCGAGCGACTCCGGTGTCGCCTCGGGACTGTTCAACACCAGCCAGCAGATCGGCGGGGCGATCGGCCTGACGGTCCTGAGCGCCTTCGTCGAGGCCCGCACCGACAACCTCACCGATTCTGGATCATCGGAGATCTCGGCCCTGCTCGGCGGCTATCACCTCGGATTCCAGATCGCCGCGGCCTTCACGTTCGTCGCCCTAGTGGTGGCCGCGATCACGTTGCGGCCGAACCCCGCCCCGCATCAGGGAGCGCTGGCGGACGAGCCGCAGCCGAGCCTCGCTGCCCCCTGACCCGAGCAGCGAGCCCACCGCACGGCAGACAACAGGCAGGAAGGGCCCGGCGGTCATTCGCCGGGCCCTTCCTGCCTGCGTGCTCCACCTTTGATGGGTATCAGGAGCCGTGGGACTCCGGCCCTCGCGAACCCGATCCCAGCGCAGCCGGCTCTCCCGTGTCCGGCACCGGCACGACCGACGTCCCGGCATTTGGCCCCGGGGTTCGCAGGCCGCCGGACAGCTCGTCGAGCAGCCCGGTGGCACCGGCCGCGTCGGCTGCCTGACCGAAGACGTAGAAGTCCGGTCGTACCAGGACCGCATGCGCGCCGGTCTGAGCCAGCCATGGCAGGTAGGTCCCCTCCACGTCAGTCGCCGTGTCCGGGCCCCGCTCGGCGGACCCCTCAGCGACGAGGGTCACCCGTCGCACCCCCAGTCCCCGCATGATGTCCCGCGACCGCGGGTCCAGGGCGTCCGGCAGTCCGCCGTCGCACAGCAGTACGAAACCGGACCCACCGGCGGCACCAGCACCGAACAGGTCGTCGAACAGTCCGGTCCGACCGAGCCTGCGGACCAGGCCCTGCGGGCTGAGTTGGCCGACCAGCTCTCCGCCGGCCGCGCTGAGCAGCCCGGTCTCCAGCGGATGCACCGCCGCCCGCGGGGCCCCGATGCCGATGCCGCGCCGGCGCGCACCGAGCATGACCATGTCCCGGTCGGCAGCGGCCACCGGATCGAGCTGGCAGATGACCTTGCCGATCTCGACGGACATACGGACGGCGTGCTGCACGTGCCGGACCCGCTCCTGCTGGTAGGTATCCAGCAGGGCCTGGCCCGCGATGCCGGCCAGCACCAGGTCCAGCTTCCAGGCGAGGTTGGCCGCGTCCCGGATCCCGGAGCACATGCCCTGGCCGGCGAACGGCGGCATCACGTGGGCGGTGTCCCCAGCGATCAGCAGCCGGCCGGCCCGCCAGGTCCGCGCCCACCGGGACTGGAAGGTGTAGACCGCGTGACGCAGCAGGGTGGCGTTGTCCGGGGTGATACCGAACGATGCGAGCAGGCGCCAGGCGTTCTGCTCGGTGTCGAGGTCCTCGACGCTCTCGCCGGCCAGCCGCATGAACTCCCACCGCCGGTTCCCGGGGCCCGCGGAGGCCGCGGTGCGGGGACGCGCCGGATCACACACCTGCATGTTGTTCGGGTCGAAGACCCGCCGCTCGTGCGGGACGACGTCGCAGATCAGCCAGTCGCGGGAGAAGTGCAGGTCGGTCATCGCGGTGCCGATCCGGTCCCGGACGAAGCTGTTCGCGCCGTCGCACCCAACCAGCCACCACGCGGAGATCACCTCGCGTTGGCCGTCTCGGTCGACGATGGTCAGCTCGGTGTGCCCGCCGAGGTCGACCGCCTCGACAGCCTCCCGGCCGCGCAGCACCCGCAGCGTCGGCAGGCGGGTGCCCCGCGCCGTCAGCGCCGACTCCAGCGCCGGCTGGTACATCGAGGTGGAGTCCGGCCAGTGGCACCAGCCGCGCTCGGAGGCGACGATCTCGAGCAGGACATCACCGGCGGCGTTGCGCCAGACGTACCGGCCCGACGGCTCTGTGTCGGAGCGGAGGTAGTCACCGATCCCCGCCATCGCCAGGATGCGCGCGGCCTCACTGTCGAACCCGACCGCCCTCGACATCGTGTACGGCGTGGGCCAGCGGTCCACCACCGTCACCCGCCAACCCCGCTGAGCAAGGAGGACAGCCAGTGTCTGGCCGACCGGGCCGTCACCCACGATCGCCACATCAGCGTCCACATCGGCGGCCGCGCTGGCGTCCACAGTGTGCATGTCTGCCGGCCCGCCGCTCAGGCGTCCTGGAGCAGGATGTGCCGGATCGCCGACTCGTACTCGTCGGTCCTGGCCAGCACACGCACGTTTTCGTGCCCGTCCTCCGCGACCAGGTAGCGCCGGCCTACGAGCAGCAGCTGGCCGTTGTCGGTGGCGCGCCCGTAGATCGCCGTTCCTGCCCTGATCAGCTCGCCGGCCCAGTGCCAGTACGGATCGTCGTTCTCGCCGGTGACGATAGCCTTCCATTCGGCGTGCGTGCGTTCCCGTAGCACGAACCGGTAGACAGCGTGCCAGTCCTTGTCTCTGGTCCGGCGGCGCAGCACGAGATGGTCGCCGTCGGGTACGACCTGGTAGTCGAATCCGTACTGGCTCTGCACGTCGGCGGACACCCGCACCGGCTCGATGAATCCAGGCCCGGCGAACCCGACGTCCACCAGCCACGGAACACCGTCGACCTCTACGAGGTTCATCATGTGCTCGAGATCGGGCCCGAAGGTGTCGTCGGCGCCGCGAACCCCGGCCGAGATTATTCTCACCTGGTAGCCAAGTTCGAGCAGCAGCGCCCGGAACAGCCCGCTGATCTCATGGCAGATCCCGCCCCGCAGTTCGGTGACCAGCAGCTGGTAGAGCTCGTCCGGGTGGGCGTCCACATTGTCCCAGACGGCGAGGCCCTTGGCCGCGCTGCGGGAGTTGCCGAACGGCACCCGCCGCATGTTTCGGACGTGCAGCTCACGGAGGTTCTCGGCTGTGGGCTCGCGGGATCCGGTGTCAGGGCCGCGCGAAGGTCGCGTGGTGTGACGGCCTGTTGCGTTAAGTGGCTATGAATTGGA
>NZ_CDXDOS010000284.1:0-3982 GCF_978021245.1 Frankia sp. CoBUL1 | reverse complement strand
ACGATGCGGGTGGACCGGGGTGTCCGGACGACCTCGATCGTCCGGAAATGCGCGGTTTCGGTGGTCGCCACGGTCAGCTCCAGCGGTAGCGGCGATGGAAGTTGTCGATCCGGTCCAGCACGAGGTAGCCGCGGTCCGCGACGTGGCTCTTGTAGATGTGCTCGTATTCCGCGACGTCGAAGACCTCGTCCTGCACGCCCGCCATCCGACGCAGGCTCAGATCGCTGAGCAGCTCGTACTCGGGCATGGTCAGCGGGTGGCGTTCCGCGACGGCGGCGGCGATCCGCCGCTCTCCCACGGCCCGCTTCGCCCCCGGACCGAGCACGCCGCTGTAGAACTCGGAGGCGCAGCCGGATCCGTAGGAGAACAGGCCGATCCGGCGCGGCGCGTCCAGCGGACTGTGGTCGATCAGGGAGCAGAGTGCCAGATAGAGGGCGGCGGAGTAGAGGTTGCCGACCACCTGGCAGTACGCGAGGCTCTCCACGACGCGCTGCCCGAAATCGGCCGCGATCGCCTGCGGATCGGCGTCGGCATGCCTGCGCAGCAGGCGGCGGTGCGCGCCCTTGACCATGCCGGCGAACGGCGTGTGCAGGACCAGATGACTGAAGGACCCCATCAGGTCGGCCTCAGGCACCCGCTCCCGGTACGCACCGTAGCTGGCCTCCAGGCAGCTCATGTACGACAGCAGCGACAGGTCGCTGTCCCCGGCCTCAAGGTCCGGGCGCGGCCGGAGGGTGTCCATCACCTCGTAGCTGTGGTAGCCGTTCGCGCCCGCGTCGAGTTCGAGCACACGCGGCCTCCGGCTCACGACCATGGCGACCGCGCCGGCGCCCTGCGAAGGCTCCCAGTACGTCCCGCGGGCGGCGACGCTGGCCGAGTCGGCGGCGATCACCAGGGCACGGGCCTGGGGGACCGGACTGGTCGCGATGACCGCCGCAGCCGTCTGCAGCGCCGCGGTGCCGCCGTAGCAGGCATGCTTGACCTCGAAGGAGCGGCAGCGGCGGTCGAGGCCGAGCAGGTCGTGTACGTAGGTACTGATCGGCTTGCCGTAGTCGAGGCCTGACTCGGTGCCCACCACGACGAGCTCGACCGCCGCGCGCCCGCCGTCGTCCAGCGCGTCAATGAGCGGTTTGGCGGCGTTGACCGCGTTGGTTACCGCGTCCTCGCATGGCAGGTTCACCGACTTGCTCTCCATCAGCAGGTTCTCGAAGCGTCGCTGGTCGAGCCCGCGCGCTTCGAACAGCTGCAGCACGCCGAGCGAGGTCCGCCCGACGTAAGCGTTGATCGACTCAATCCCGATACCCATCCGCCCGCGGCCTCCGCCGTGTCAGAACCGTGGCACCATGACGACGTCATGGATGCTGGCGGGCAAGAACAGGTCGTCCCAGGTGCCGCCGCCCTTGGACTCGTGGACGCGCTGCTTGGCAAAGATCGAGGACATCGTCGCCTCGCTGTCGTCGAACTCGCGCAGCAGCCGGTAGTCCTCAAGGTCGCGCAGGTGGATCAGCCAGTGGATACGGTCCTGGCGGCCGAAGTTCTGCTCGTAGAGCAGCGAGGTGACGTGCCCGGGGAACGCTACGTTCACCGCCTCCTGCCAGTCGAAGGCGAACAGCCGCCCCTCCTCGCGGAACTTGTAGGTCACGTCAGCCGTGCGCAGCACCACCGCGCCGGCGTTGGCCGAGTTCAGCTGAGCGCTGATCGGCTGGCTGGTCTGGTTGCGCGCCGCGGGGACATAGAGCGCCGGGTCGGGGGCGGCGTCCTCGTGGCGGTAGTGCAGGCCGTGCTGGGGCAGCAGCACCTGCTCGACCAGACTGCCCGCCACGAACATCCGCTCCCAGCTGCCGTGCCCCTTCTCCGGAAGCCGGTCCACCAGCGAGATGTCGCGGAACTCCTCGTCGTCGTCGACCATCCGCAGCAGGACGCGGTAGTCGTTCGGCGCCTTGAGGTGCACCAGCCAGTGCACGCGGTCGCGCACGCCGAACACCTCGTCGTAGAAGAACGTGGAGATGGTGCCGCCGACCTTGCCGTTCATGTAGGCGACCAGGTCGCGGCTGTACTGGCGGCCCTCGCGAGCGAAGCCGTAGTTGAACTGGCCTACACGGTGCAGGAGCAGCCCGCAGCTGCCGGAGTTCAGGGCGGCGGTCTGCTCGTCGAGGGCGGCAAGGACGGGGGGAGCCGGAGCGGCAGGTGCGGTGGTCATCCGAGGTCTCGATTTCGTTCAGGAGTGACGTCGTATGAAGTCGGTCGCCAGCTCGAACAGCGACGGCGAACCGCGGAAGAGCGCGATGTGGTCGCCGTGGTCGCGGACCACCAGCCGGGCGTCGCGCAGGGTCCCGGCGATCTCGCGGGAGGCCTCGGGGTGCGCGGTCTCGTCGTCGGTGCTGGTGACCACGAGGACGGGCTGGCGGACCCCGTCGACCAGGTCGGCCGCGTCCAGCGCCATGATGGCGCCGTTGATCCGGCTATAGCGGTGGAACAGCTCGGCGGTGGCGTACGGATGCAGCACGAGGTGCGCGAGGTCCCGTGGCACGCTGTCGAGCATCGTGCGCAGCAGGACGTCGTGCACGGACGCGGCGGTCGTCGGGTCGCGCGCGGCCAGCTCCAACACCGCGCTCAGGTTCGCCTGGTGCGCGGTGCGGCAGCCCGGCACGAGCAGGTCGGCGTGCCAGAGGCTGAGCGAGCGCACGAGGTCGGGGCGCTGCGCGGCGGCCGCGAGCGCGAGCACCGCGCCGCCGCACAGTCCGATCACGTGCGCATCCCGGGCCTTCTCCGATTCGAGCACGGTGATCAGATCGCGGGTCTGCCCGGCGACGCGGTCCCGCACGGTTCCGGCCAGGTACGCGCCGTCCAACCGAGCGCGCTCGCCCTCGTTGCCGAACAGCCCGCTCGTCTCCCAGGTCAACACCCTGTGATCGGTGGACAGGGCCGAGACCCACGCGGCGACGAACTCGACCGGCATGCCGCACGGCGCGACCAGCAGCACCGGCGGGGCGTCCGGCGCGCCGCCGGCATAGCCGCGCAGCGTCGTGCTACCGATGCCCTCGGCCACGGAGTATTCGAGGTCGAGGTCGGGGTACGGCAGGTCCATGGCCAGCCGCCGCGCCACCACGCCGCCGAAGACCCCCGGCTCGGCCGGCGGGTCGAGTGAGGGCACCGGCGCCGGGGCGGGCTGCGTGCGCGGCGAGCTCGCGCCGGAAGGCGGCGAGGGCGTCTGGGCCGCTGAGCGGCGTCGCCGGCCGGAAGTACTGCGGGCACGGCAGGACTTCGAGGAGCGGGAGCAGGGAGCGCACCGCCGCCTCGAGCCCGTCCGTACCCGGCGTCGTCGCCGCGCCGTCCACAGCCTGATCCCCCGCGGCCGCGGCCTGACCGTGACCGGCGGCCTGACCGCGACCGGCGGCCGGCGCGCGACGGTGCTGCATCTGCACGGCGGCGGCCCTGCTGGCCGCACGGGACGCGGGGCTTCCGCCGCCGGGGCCGTGCCACGTACCGCGCGTGGGCGGGCACCGGGCACTGCTGGCACATCGCGGTGCCTAGTTCGGGGGCTGCGAGGGAGGCGTTGGCGGAGGTCGTGGCGTTCCTGCGGGCGTATCTCGCCCGATGACGTCGTGGCGTGCCTGTGTATGTGTGACAGCTGCGCTGGCTGTGCCGACCGTGTCGGCTCTTCCTTCCTGCGGTCTACCTGGATCCACCAGTGCTGGTGGTGTGATTTTTCATAGCATGATCAGATATCTGTGATCTTCCCTGGTGCGAGGGTGGGTTGGCCTTTCGGCGTGGTCCGCCGCCGGGATCGGGGGTCGGTGCAGATCTCCCCGGCGGGGACCTTCTTCCGCCGGATGGTCGGAGATATGCCGGGCGGCCAGCCCGCCAGGGCGTAGTCGACCACCATGACCTGGGGCCCCCATGTCGCGGGCATCGGTCCACGCCATCTCGGGTATCGGGGCGTCGCTACGACCGTTTGACCCCGCCCAGACTCACCAAGGAA
>NZ_CDXDOS010000283.1:0-4010 GCF_978021245.1 Frankia sp. CoBUL1 | reverse complement strand
GGGGGAGGAGTCGGGCGGGCGAGCAGGCGGTGAATTTCCGCCCGGGGGAGGTGTCGTAAACGACGGATCGGCCCGTGACGGTCGCGAACGGCTCATGCTGTTGAGTAAGGGTATGGAGAGCGAGCTGTCGAGACGCTCCGGCCCGTCGCGACGGTCGGTGCGCCGGTCCGTTCGCGCGTGCGGTCCTGCCCGAGGGCGTCGAGGCGCGCGGGCGCGGCGTCTCGCGCGGGTGCGACGTTCGAGAGGTGCATAGTGAGGCGCTTGCGCAACCAGACCACCGGCCTGCTGGTCTGGTGGGTCGAGGTGCTGATGCTGGTGATCCTGTACTACTCCTACACCGGCACCCGTGCCGTGGCCGACGCCTCCACCGGCGAGGCGATGCGGATGGGCCACGATCTCCTGCGCCTGGAGACCTTCCTGCATCTCGATCCCGAGCTCGGGCTCAACCGCTGGTTGCAGAGTGTACCGGTGCTGGCGGTCGTCTGTTGTTACTACTACGCGACGCTGCACTTCGTCGTGACGCCGGCCCTGCTGGTATGGATGCATCGTCGGCACCCCCCCCGGTACGCTCGGGCCCGCTGGACGCTGGTGATCACCACTCTGATCTGCCTGGTCGGGTTCTTCCTGTTCCCGACCGCCCCGCCCCGGTTGCTCACCGGCACGTCCTATGTCGACACCATGTCCCACTTCGAGGGCTGGGGATGGTGGAGCGGTAGCGCGAGCGCCGCCCCGGACGGGCTGGAGGGACTGACGAACCAGTACGCCGCGCTCCCGTCGCTGCACTGCGCATGGTCGTTGTGGTGCGGTTTCCTGCTGGTGCGCTTCGGGCGCCGACCGCTGGTCCGGGTGCTCGGCGCGCTTTATCCGGCGGCGACCCTGTTCGTCGTCATGTCGACGTCGAACCACTATCTCCTGGACGCGGTCGCCGGATGGGCGGTCCTGGGCGGCACCGCCGGTGCGGTCGCGCTCGTCGCCGGGTGGCGGTCCCGGGTCGGTTTCGTGGGGAGTGCCGCCGGGCAGCCTGCCGTGCCGGGAGTCGGATCGCAGCTTGCGCCGAACGCGCTGGCACCGGTGTCCGTGCCACTGCCGTCTCCGCCGTCTTCCCTGGCGCCCCAACCGTCACCGGTGCCTCCGCCCGCCCCGCCGGCCACCTCCAGCATGGCGGTGCGGGTCACACCGGTGGCGCGAGCCGATGGAGCGCACGCGAACTGATCGCGGTAGGTGGCCGGGGCCGATCCGACCGGGGCCGATCCGACCGGTGTCGGCTTGGTGTGGCTCCCCAGGTGGGTGCATCTTTCGCCCCGATGCGTTACTTCTGGGACCGATGTGCGAAAGTTGCGGGACAGCGGTTTTCCCGGCCGCGTCCGACCTTGCGGCACCCCTCTCCCCACACCACCTCGAAGATCCCGCGTCCGGTCCGATCCCGCTCGGAGTCCGATCGATGTCCCTGTCCACGGCCGTGCGCCTGCAACGTCCGCGCCCGGTCGCCTTCGCCATCGCACTCGTGCTGGCGTGGTTGCTGCTTGCCCTTGTCGCGTTCGCCCTGCGCCGCGGTCCCATCGAGGATGATCTCGCCGCCCGGGCGGCCGCGGCGGTCCGGTCCACCGGCGGCGTGCACGCCCAGGTTCACGTCGAGGGGCGTGAGGCGGTTGTCACCGGTCGTTTCCCGAGTGCCGCCGCCGCCGAACAGGCGAGAGCCGCGGTCGCCGGCACGACCTCCGCGCGTCTCGGCGACGACGTGGTCATCGCGACCGAACCCGCGCGCCCCCTGGTGCTCGCTGTGGCCGGCCGAGGACTGTCGATCACGGCGACCGTGCCCGACCGGGCGAGCCGTGCCGCGTTGCTCGCTGCCGTGGCGGACGCGAGCGGTGGCTCGGTGACCGGTGAGGTCCGGGTCGACCCGGCCGTGGCGGAGCCGCCGGTGGAGGTGGTGGCCGCCGTCGCGGCGGCGCTGCGCGGTTTTCCCGGGAACCACTCGGCCACGGTCTCCGGGACGACCGTGGCGGTGGCCGGCAGTGCCCCCGACGAGGTCACGAGGCGGCGCCTCGGCGCCCAGGTGCTGGCAGCGGCCGGTACCACCGTCCCCGATGCCACCCTGGACAACCGGCTTGTCGTCCCGCGCGAGAAGCCTGCCGCCGCGGCGGCGAAGCCCACCTCCGATGCCGCGGCCCTCGCGGCCCTACGCGCCGCCCTCGACGCTCGGAACGTGACGTTCCTGGTCGGCGCAGCAACGCTGAGCCCCCCGGCCCGCCTTTGGCTTGACCGGGTGGCGGCGGCGCTGCGCGCCGGCCGGGTCGTGGTCCTGGTCGGCGGCCACACCGACGCCTCCGGGCCGGCGACCCTCAATCAGGCGTTGTCTCTGGACCGGGCCCAGGTGATTGCCGACTACCTGGCGGACCGGGGCGTACGTCCCGACCTCATGCGCGTCGCCGGGTTCGGTTCCCGGTGGCCGGTGGCCGACAACGCCACGCCTCGGGGACGGGCGGCCAACCGTCGGGTCGAGATCGTTCCGTGGCCCGACCGCTGATTCTGGGCGAGCCGGATCTCGGGTCCGGCGGGGCTGTCGGGCCCGGCCGATTTCCGGCCCAGTACCACGATGATGTCGCGGATGCGCGCCCGTCTTGCCTGCGGCGGGTGGCCCATGGCATCCTCTGCTTAGGGAAGCCTTAGCTAAGGCCGCTCCACGGGGTCGACTGCTCCACGGGGTCGAAGGATCATCGACAGATCGACAGGGTCGCGAACTGCCGCTTGGCCGTCCGCGTGCTGGCTGTCTCGGGCGTGGTGAGGTGCGGTGTTCGTCTGTTCGTGCTTCGCGGTGTCCGACCGGTTGCTACGCAACGTGATCGCCTCGGGTGCCTGCGACGTTGACGCCGTCGGCGAGCGATGTGATGCCGGGACGGGCTGTGGTGGCTGTGTGGAGGAGATCGCCGAGCTGTTGGGTGAGGCGTCCGCGCGCCGCGGCAGTCCGGTTGCCAGAGCGGGGCAGGGTTCCGGGTCGGGTTAGGGCCGCGCGGCGGCCGAAGTGCCGCCGTTGCCGTCGTCACGGAACATCATCAACGCTCTAAGTACGGTCGCGTTCCTGGCCCGTCGACTACGGAATGAGACCGGCTACGGCCGATATCTCGGACCGCCGGCGGACCGGCCCGCCTCCGCGGTGATCGTGCGTCGGGCCAGGTGACCATCATGCTCGGGCGGTGTCCCCGCGCCCGGACACATCCGGTCCACCCGCGAGCTACCGCGTGGAGCTACCGCGTGGTGGGATCACCCTCGCGCTGCCACGACGGCATACGGATGACCCACCCCGACATTGCCGGCTACCGTGGGCCAACCGGCCGAAGTCCGCCTGAGAGGTAGCATCGGCCGGTCGATCCGGCCGAGCCGCGACGCCTCGCTGGTTGCGAGGCACGAGGTCGGCGACGGCGCTGAGTCGGCTGCGCCAGCCGGATCGCGGGCGATGCCTACGGGTACGGTACGGTACCCCGTGAGGAGGTCGTGGCGATGTCCGCTCGCCAGGTGCGGCGGTTTCAGCTGGAGCGTGACGTTGACGTCTCCGGCGTCTCCGGGACGGGTGCGGTCGCGTTCGGGGTGCAGGCCCCCGACGGCACCTGCGTGCTGTGGTGGGACTCCGAACACGATTCCATCGGGATCTATCCGACGATGGAAACGCTGCTTGCCATCCACGGACACGGCGGAAGTACCCGCGTCGTCTACATTGACGCCGCCGACCAGACCGTCCCCGCGGTTGAGGTGGGGCCCGCCGCCTCGGCCGTTCCCGTCCTCTCCGCGGCGTCGCCTGTGCCGGGTCCGGCGTCGCCTGTGCCGAGCCCGGCGTCGCCCAGACCGAGCCCGGGGTCGCTGGCCACCCCGGCCCGGTCGGCCCGGCCGAATGCGCCCCTGCGTGCCGCACCGCCGCTACGCCTCGGTTCCGCGGCGCGTTCGGCCGCCGCGGCTCGTGGCCCGCGTCCTTCGCCGACCCGCAAGGCGCAGCCCGGGGGTGACGGCCGCTGATC
>NZ_CDXDOS010000282.1:0-4017 GCF_978021245.1 Frankia sp. CoBUL1 | reverse complement strand
ACCCTCCCACAGATAGGCATAGTTGCCCACCTTGACCTTCATCGCCACGACGGCCTCCTCGCCCGGTCCGGCCGCTCCTCGGGTCTATGTGTCGCGCCGGTACGGTACCGACGGTACGTGGGCATTCGCGCGCGTTTCGTAGCATTA
This sequence comes from Frankia sp. CoBUL1, assembly GCF_978021245.1. Lineage (NCBI taxonomy): Bacteria > Bacillati > Actinomycetota > Actinomycetes > Frankiales > Frankiaceae > Frankia > Frankia sp. CoBUL1. The sequence goes on along the minus strand of NZ_CDXDOS010000282.1, from coordinate 3,870 downwards.
CCGACAGGAAGTAAGACATCCGATGCACAGGCCGGAACTCGATCAACCAACGAACCACCTTGCAGCCGTGATCGCAGCTGAATCGGGTTCGGGCTTGGCCGAGTGCCGCGCGACCGAAGCAATCAACCCGTATCAGTCGTCTTGGCGTTCGTGTTGCCGGCGTAGCCTGCCCGGCGGAGCTTCGCGTGGGCGGGTTCGATGGACTCGGCAACGGCCCTTTAGCTCTCCTCGAAGCCCGACTGGTCGAACTTTAAGGTCCCGGCGTTCTCGGAGACGGTGCGGACTTGGCCTTCCTCGAAGCCGGTGCTCTTCGTAGCTTCGATCTCGATCTTCACGACGAGCTCGGTGCCGTCCTGGCGGAGGTTGGCGATGATCTCGTCGGCGACGTTCTTGAAGTCGAGGGCGATCTTGTCGGAGTTCAGGGTCTTCACGCCGTAGAACCGCGTCTTGACCTTGCGATGGTAGACGCCCGGGTGGTCAGGGTCCGGCTTGAAAGGCTTCTTCGCGTCGTCCTCGCTCGGGCTCTCCGGCTGGCCCGGCGTCGCCGGGACTTCGGCGTCGCGCTGCTGGGCGGCGATGTCGGGACGCACCAGGAGCAGCGAGTCGGTAGCCGCCGGTGCGGCGCTCTTGTCCTCGGGTGTCCAAAGTCCGATGTAGCGCCCGGCGGAGTCGTCATAGCCGGCGGCGAGCGCGAAGGCATCGGTCTGCCAGATCATCGGCAGGTCGATGATGCCCTCGTTGAGAACCGTCCTGTCGCGCAGGCGGGGCATGTAGGGGTACTGGCTGTAGAGCGCCCACAGGGCGCCGAGCGAGACGTGGCCGTCCTTCCAGATCTGCGGGACCTTGCTGATCGCCAGGCGGATCGTCGCCGCGGCCTGCCTCGTCGAGAGGTCACCGTCGTTGCCGAGGCGGCGGGACACCCGCTCGGCGAGCGAGGTGGACTGCCCGTCGGCCTTGGCCTCCCGGATGACAAACGGCGCGCTCGGGTCCGGCTGGGCCGGGACGAGCGCCCAGGTGAAGATCTGCAGGAGCCGAGCCGTGACGGTCTGGTCGGCCTGGGCCTGGCGCTGCGCGGCCTGCTTCTTCTGGTTCTGGGTCAGGTCGAGGTCGGCCTCGTTGTCGAGAACATGCTTCCAGCCGAGGTAGTCGCGGGTGGCGGCGTCGAGCTCCCCCAGCCGGGCCTCGTCGGGGGCGAGGTAGACGAGCATGTTGCGGTTGGTCCGATTGGAGCTGCCGCGCTGCTCGGTCGCCTTCTGCGCGAAGCCCTTGGCGACCGACTCGGTGCCCCGCCGGTGGGAGAACTTCGGGTGGAGTATGACGAGGCGCGCCTCACCGGTGTCCGGGATGTCGGCGTCGTTCTCCGGGCAGACGTGGACGCCGACGAAGTCGCCCTTCAGACGGCCCTGGCCAAGCAGCCGCGTGACGATCTCCTTCCACACGTCCTCTTTGTGGAGGCGCTCGGCCTGGTCCTTGGCGGTGCGGGTGATGTTAGGCTGAAGATCGTACCAGTACTTGCCGGACCCGGAGTAGAAGTAGGTCGCCCGGTCACCAAGCTGGGTCAGCGCGGCGTGGAAGTTACCCGGGATGTCGCCGGGAATCGCGGTGCCGAGGAAGACCCGCTGGGTACCGATGCCTTTGTGGACCGAGCCGGGCGCGATCGTCGGGGCCGCGCCGAAGAACACCGTGCGGGCGAGCCGCCTGGTCAGCGCCCGCTGGCCGAACAGCGGCTTCTCCTGGTCGATGCGCGCCGGCTCGGAGTTCGGGCCGTCGACATCGGCGTCGATGATCGCCTTCCAGGAGTCCTGGGGGTACTGCGTCAGCTCGGCGTTCACATTCGCGGTGGCGAGCGGAATCGAACCCGGCATGATCAACGGTGACGCGTCCTCGCCCGTCCAGAGCGCGTGAATCACCGTGCTCATCAGCCGCAGCACACCGCGGGTGCGCTGGAAGCGCTCCAGCGAGGACCACTCCTCGTAGAGGGTGTCGAACAGCTCCGGGTGGATCGGGTAGGTCCGTTTGATGCGGTACTCGTACGACCCGTCGCGCGCCTCACGCGGGAAGTCGTCGGTGTACTTGCGGTACAGCTCCAGGTACGCCTTGGCTGTCGCTCCGATCGAGGCGAGCGCGGCGGCGTCAGGCTGCTTGAACAGCCGCTGCCTGACGATGTGGTAGGCCTCGTCCGACGACGCCGGGCGCCACTGGTCAGCCACCCGGCGCACGACGTTCTGCAGCCGCTTCAAGGCTTCCAGGCCGTTGGCGCCGCCGACCTCCTCGGCGTTCCCGGCCACGATCTCCGAGTCTACCCCGCTCTCAGAGGCAGGAATCGAGATCGCGAGCAGGACGCCCGAGGTGCCCTTGGCAGCCTCGGTCAGCGACTGGGCGAAGGTAAACTGGTCGTCGAACGTGCCGCCCGCAAGGTCGTCGCGGCCCACGAGTGAGCGGGCGTAGGCGACCCACTCGTCGATCAGGATGACGGCGGGCGCGTACTTCGCCAGCAGCGTGTGGAGCGCTTCGCCGGGGTGGGTGCGGTTGAGGTCCGCGGTCGCGACGATGGCGTACGCCTCGGCACCGCCGAGCTGCCAGGCCAGCTCACCCCAGATCGTGTTGACGCGGGTGCCGTCATCCTTGGTGACACCGGACGGGCTGAAGTGGTTGCCCACGATCGCGACCCGGTTCACCTCGGTGCCGGGGTAGCCGTTGGCGGTGAGCAGTTCCTGGGTCTCCTGCGGGAACTCGCCCACGGGAAGCCCAGCAGCCACATGCCACATGCCACAGCATCGAGTGGGTCTTACCGCCACCGAAGTTCGTCTGGAGATTGATCACCGGCGAGGCGTTGTCGTCACCCGAAAGACGCCGCACGGCGCGGCCGATCAGATCACGGAGGCCCTCGGTGAGGTAGGTACGCCTGAAGAACTCGACCGGGTCGGCATAGTCGGAGTCGACCTCGCCGCCGGTGGCGACCTTGTACAGGTCGGCCGCGAACTCGGAGGCGTGGAAGTTGCCGGTGGCGACGTCGTCGTGGGGCTGGAGCACCTCACGCCACGGCTTGAGCCCGGCAGCCTCGGGGTTGTCGACCGCGGCCTTGAGAACCTTCTTGTCATCCTTGTCCGCGGTCACCCGACGCAGGTTGAGCCGGATGCCGCGGACCTCGTCGACCTCGGAGTTCGCCCCGATGAGCTTGAGCAGGCGCTCGCCCGTGTCGAGCGCGCGGTAGGCATCGTCGTCGCTGAACGAGCCGTTGTGCGCCCACGCGTTGCGTACCTCGCGCAGCTCGCTGGCGAACGTCTCACCAGCACGCCCGACGGTCTGATTGAACGGGTACCAGCCGTGCTTGTAGCCGCCGGTGATGTTGCCTTCGGTGAGCATGCGGAACTGGACCTGCGGGTCGAGCGGGTCGTAGCTCTTGCCGGCAGGGGCGCCGTTCTTGAGGTCCTTCACCTGGACCAGCTTCGTCCACTCAGCCCCCAGCGCCGGGGCGGCCTGTCCGATCACCGACGAGATGAAGTCGTCCAGCGCCGGGGCGAGGACCTGGAACATCCGGTCGATGCGGTCGCGGTTGCTCAGCGCCATGTCACTCGTCCTCGTCGAAGTCGATCGCGAACTGCGTCTCGGTGGGCTTCTTCTGGGTGCACGCGACCTCCAGAATCTCCGGCCAGCTCGTCACCAGGCTGTTGAAGCTCAGCGCGTCCTTCGTCCAGCCATTGCCCTCCGCGATGCGGAAGAGAAGGTGCGCGAGCTCCTTGATGAGGTCAGCATCGACGGCGCCGTCCGGGCGGCTCAACGCCGCCTGGAGGAAGTCGCCGGCCGGGATGATGCCATCCCGCTCCAGCACGCCGATCAGATGGTGGAGAATCTCCCAGTTACTGAGCC
>NZ_CDXDOS010000281.1:0-4028 GCF_978021245.1 Frankia sp. CoBUL1 | reverse complement strand
CGTCACCGATCACAACGTAGCGTGATCTCTGCGCGGCCCTGACCTGCCCCCGCGTCCGCCGCTCGTTGATGGTGTTCAGGGGGAGCACTACCACGAAGTAGATCACTGTAGCGACTGAGAGGAATGCGATGACGCTGTTGATGAACTCGCCGTACCGAAACACGCTGCCGTTGATGGTGAAGGTGAGGGCCGAGAAGTCGGGTTTGCCGAAGATCGCGGCGATCAGCGGGGTGAAGATGGTCTTCACCAGCGACGTCACCACTGCGGTGAAGGCGGTACCGACCATGACCGCGACCGCCAGGTCGACGACGTTCCCTTGCATCAGGAACTGCCTGAAGCCCTTCATGTGGCGTCCCCCCTGAAATATGTGCCTGATGACATGGGAGGATATCGACGCAGATCAGTGGGTGACCGGCGAGGTACCTGGCCGATCCCTCTACGCCTTCGGGGGGCTACTGCCAACTAAGCTCGCGCAACGTCGACGCAACGCCGTGGTACACCGGTGGGACGGGTGGACGCAAGCGGAGCTCGGGATCGGAGGTCGTCTGGTGACGGACGGTGTGCGACGGACCGAGTGGGACGACGACGACCGGCAGTCTCCCTACTATCAGGGGAGCGGTAGGGGTCCCTCGATGGAGCCGTACCAACAAGCGGGGCCGGATCCGCGTCCGCGGCCTAGCGGCTACGGCCCTCCGACCGGGCCATATGACGCCGCTGGACCGGTGACCGGGTCCTACCACCCGGTACCGGCGAGCCATGGCGATCCCCGCCATGGCAGTCCACGTCAGGGCGGTTCGATACAGCCCGAGGATATCGATTCCCCGTCCACCGGCACCTCGATGCGCCGGGCGCTCGTCCCGCCCGCTCGGACCGCTCGGACCGAGGGCCTGCGGTCCCGAGTCGTTCCTGGTTCCACTCCCGCACCCGCACCCGGTTCCACTCCCGGGCGTCGACCACCCGGATGGGCTACCGATGGAAGGTCGGCTCCACGAGGTGGACCGGATCGGCCGAATGAGGTCGGTCTGCCGCGGGCCAGAACGGCGATGCCGACACGTCGGGCCGACGGTGCCTCCACAGGCGGTCCGCCGACCGGCGGCGCCGGGATGAGAGACGGTGGAACAGGCCCGCGGATGCCCTACGGCAGGGATGCCGGCGACGACCTCGGACTCGACCGACGCCATGCCGACCGAACCGATCCTGATCGGCCTGATCGGCCCGAGGCTTACCCGCCGGGCGTGGGGCGGAGCCGGCCGAGTCCGGCGCGGTTCGGAGCCGATCAGCGGGTCGCGGCGCGTCGCTCGGGGAGCCTGGCCTCCGCCGCGGGCACAGCCGATTTCCCCGACGATGACGACGCTCGCGATTCCCGACAGGGAGATCGTGATTCCGACACCATGCCTTTCCTGCATCGGGTCGGGGTGGCCCTGGTGGTGCTGGCCGTGGCACTCGGGGTGGGCGTCGGGGCCGGTGCCGTCTGGGAAAAGGTCCGGCCCAGCGGCCGGACCGCCAATGCGGCCCCGGCGCCGACGGCAGCATCGTCCGGCGGCCCCGCAGCGGCCGCGCCCAGCCCAAGCACAGGGGCGGCTGGCGGTCAGGCGGCTGGCGGTCAGGCGGCCGCGGGCCAGATCGCGGTGCCGGCGGACTGGACCTCGTTCACCGACACCGTGCAGAAGGCCACCTTCTCCCACCCGCCGGTGTGGAAGCAGCGGCGCGACAACACCGGCATCTTCTATGGCGAGCCCGGCACCGTCTCGGAGTACGGACCGCAGATGATCGGGGTGGCCCGGGTCGCGGTGCGCGATCCGGTGGCAGCGCTCACGCAGGTCCAGTCCGCCGAGTTCAACACGGTCCCCGGTCTGACCAGGGACCATTCCGGTCCGGCGACGGACACCAGCGATCAGCCCACCCAGGAACTTGCCGGCTCGTACGACCGGGAGGGGCAGCGGGTCTCCTACCTCATGCGCACGGTGTCGGTGGCCGGTGCCGTGTACGTGCTCATCGCGCGAGTGTCGACCAACGTCCTGGCGTCGCTCAACACGCTGATGGGCGCACTGCGGTCGTCGTTCGCGCCGGCCTGATCCGTCCCCGCCGGTTGGCCGTCATGGGTCACATCCGTGGGCCGGGCCGCGCGGAACGGGCCGGAGCCAGCAGATTCCAGATCATCCTGCCCGTGGCGAAGGCGGCCGGTCCGGAGACGGCAGGCCAGCCGTGGGCCAAGGCGGGCAGCAGGAACTGCACGACCCGGGCCGAGGAGGCACAGGGGGTCTCCTTGCGCAGGGCGACGGCCGGTGACGTCACTGCGGTCGAATTCGCGGGCACACCCGGGACGGCGCTCGGCATCGGGACCCGCGGGGCGGCGTTCACCGGCGCGCTTGCCGGGTGCACCGGGGGCACGGCGACGGGCGTGGCCACGTCCGCATCCGTTCCAACGCTCAGCGCGGACGGTGATGCCACCGGAGCGTGCCATGGCACGCCGGTCGAATCCGTGAGGACAGTGTCCGTAGGCCGGCTCGGGACGGGGCAGCGATCCACCGACCGGAACGGGATCATGCTCTCCTCGACCGACGTGATCGCGGTCCGTAGCACCGGCGACCAGGGGGTCCCCTGGTAGGGTATATGGCCGTCCGCCCCGCCGTGGACGTCCACGACGGTCAGCGGGGCGCCCGGATGGCAGTCCGACACCTGACGGCTGGCCGCCACGACGGCGATGCCCGCGAGTTCGTCTCCGTGTTCGCAGGCGTACCGGTAGGCCAGCATGCCACCGTTGGACAGACCGATCAGGCTGACCCTGTTCCGGTCGATCGGGTAGTGCTCGCTGAGATGCGCGATCAACGCGCGTAGCCAGCCGACGTCATCGGTATGGTTGGTCACGGCGGGGTCGCAGCAGGTTCCAGCGTTCCATGCCCTGTTGAGGCCGTCCGGGTACACGACGGCGAGGCCGGCGGTACGGGCGAGGCCGTCCAGGTCCCAGTGCTGCTCGGGATCCGTGCCGTCGTAGTAGAGGCTGTGCAGTGCCACGAGCAGGGGATAGGGCTTCGGGGCGTCGGACGGGGGCAGGGTCACCCGGATGGGGGCGCCCCGTCCGGAGCGTTCGAATGCATCGGGACCCGTGGTCGGCGCCGGGGTGGCGGCCAGGACCACATGACCACGTCGGGGACCCTCCAGCACGCCGCAGCCGGACGTCGTCAGCAGAAGGGAAACCAGGAGGGCGAGGAGCCAGGCCGCGGCGACGCGGCGGCGACGGACGGCTGGCACGAGGGCCATTCTGGCGCGTGTCCAGCGCCCCGGGCGTCACCGGTGTCGGTGATTGCTCTTCGTGTTCGATCTACTACGAGCGAGATCGCCTTCGGGGGCGCGGACCACATTGAGTCTGGGACGATCCGCGTCGGAAGGTACCCAGCGGCCCGATGACCGTGCCTCCGTGTTCTCCGCGGCCGTGCGGTAACGGTCGAACGCCTCCTGAGCACGGCTTTCCAGATCGTCCACGAGAGCGAGTGACTCGCGTACCCGCCGCTCTCCGGCGGGACCGGCGGCGAGCAGGTCCGACAGACAGTTGTCCACGGCACGCCGCGCCGCCAGCCAGCCGAGGAGCAGTCGGGAGCGCTCCATATCCGAGAGCTCGTCCACCGAGATGTCCCTCCGCTCGCCACTCGTGACGTTGATGAGGTGCCCGCCGTGAGGATCGGCCACATGCGGACCGATCCGGCGGGGTCCCCTGGCTGGGTCAGGTGTCCGGGTCAGGGCGATATGCGTGGTCGAGGTCAGTGACCGACTTTTACCGTCCGTCCTCTTCCAGAGTGCCCCACCTGGGGCCCGAACGCGCCGCAGTTCGCCGAACGCACACCCACCAGTCGACGCGACCGGGACGTGGGGGACGGACCACACGTTACGTGGGTCCCCCCGGAAGCGGTCGGCCGGCGGTCGGCGGGGGCTCGTCCACCGCGGACGGTGGAGGCCGTTCGGAGGAGCCGGTTTTGGACAGTGGTCCCTCACCCGGTGGCGGGATTGGGGGTCGGGGCGAGGCGACGGCC
>NZ_CDXDOS010000280.1:0-4108 GCF_978021245.1 Frankia sp. CoBUL1 | reverse complement strand
GTGGGGTGGCGCGGCGTCGAGACGGCCGCCATCAGCCGCGCCGCCCGGGGCCGAACACGTTCGGGTAGTACGCCACGATCTTCCCCCACTCCGCGTCATACCGGAACCGGACGACCAGCCACCCCAGGTCGGCCAGCCGGTCCTCGGCGTCGGCGTCCCGCGCGGCCGCGGCGGCGGCGTCATGGTGCGGACCGTCGACGAACACGGCCACCGCCCCCGACGGCAGCCGGTAAACGAAGTCCGGCCGCGCCGCCGCGTCCGATACAAGCATTTGCGTCGCGTCAGGTAACCGATAACCCTCTTCGCGGAGGAATGTTACAAGTTGCCGCTCCAACCCCGACCCCGCCCGCTCGCGCAACGCCTCCGCGTGCCCCTCTGCGCCGCCCGCGTGGCCGTGCCGTGGCTCGGTACGGGCCGCCATCAGAGCACGAAGGATCTCGACCGCGGCATGTCGATCGATGACGGTATGGTCGGACTGATTGCCATAGGAGAGCAGGCAGTCGTAGCAGCCCCGTTCGCAGCGTTCCCGCGCGCCCGGCGCCCGGTCGGTGTCCGCCCCGGTCTTCGGATCGAAATGGACGATGCGCAGCGCCTCCTGCGCCACCTCCGCCAGTGCCTCCGGCTCGTCATGCAGGCGGCGCAGCACGCCCGCGCCGCCCTCCGCGCTCTCGACGAAGAGCATCCGGCCCCGGCCGTCCGGGTCGGGCAGCCGCTGGGACTCCAGCTCCGCGTCCTCAAGCTGGAACAGCGCCTCGATGCCGCGTTCGAGCGCGTACCGCACCGAGGTCGCCACCTCGTCGGGGACCGGCCGGGCGAGCCGGACGACGGCGATGTTGCGCCGGTCCTCCACGTACGGGATGATCTTGCGGGCCCGCGGGTCGTCGGCGAACTCGTCAAGGCCGGATTCCTCCTCCGTGAGATCCCCGGCCCGCAGCTCGCCGGCCCGTCTCTCATTCAGCCACCGGCCGTTGACGGTGTCGAGCCAGTAGCCGACGTCGTTCTTGTCCGCCCGCCGCCGCAGGCCCTGGTTGATGATCCGGATCGTCGCGGTATCGCCGTAGACGAACTCGGCGAGATCCTCCCCATCCGGGCCGCGCACGTCCGCGGCGAGCCGTCCCGGCCGGACCCCGTGCCGGCTGAACCGGAAAGTGGTGAGCAGGTCGAAACCGGCCCGGCGGCGCTCCTCCTCGTCGGAGGAGATCCGCCGGCGATGGGTGGTGGTCACCGTCTGCAGGTGCATGAGCCCGGCCCGGCCGCCGCCCAGCGCCACGCCACACTCCTCGCACCGGTTCACAGCCGCGTCGCGATGATGCCAGTAGCCGCAGGACTCGCACAGCCGTGCCTCGATCGTCGCCACCGATCCGGGGACGCCGTGCTCCGAGCCTGGGACCTGGACGCTGATGACCTGGTACCGCCCACCCTCGTGATAGATCAGCGCGCCCGGGCCGAACTCGCCGACCGCGATGAACCGGGGCCGTTGGATGTAGGACCCGTCGCCCCGCCGGCTGCCGGGAATGTAGGCGGCCAACGGCAGCCGGGGGAAGGAATAACCCGGCAGAAAACCCTCGGACGCGAAGTAGCGGTAGGAGTAGAAATCACTGAAGAGCTGCTGGTCAGGGGAGTCGTTGGTGAGCAGGTACAGGCGCTGCTCGGCCTCGTACCGACGTCGGCGCGCGGCCGCCCGTGCCTTCGACTGGGTGGATCGGTCGAGCACCCGGCGGTTCTGCTCCCGCTGGTCGGCGATCGCCTGCCGGTACATCGCCCGCCACCGGTCGCACGCTCCGTCGAACGCGAGGAACGCCCCGTTCACGACGTCGGGTATCCACCGGTCGTACCACCAGGGGCTGTTCTTCGTCTCCTCGGCGAGCACCGCCTCGGCCCGCCGCACCGTGCGGGCCCGCACGGCGGGGTCGTCCAGGTGAGCGGCGAGATCCTCCCGGATCGGCAGTGGCAGCTCGCCGCGTGGGCCCTCGGCGGTATCGAGGACGTCGGTGAGGCCGCGGTGCAGGTTCGCGCCGCTCTCGGCGAGCCAGATGGCATGTACGTGCGAACGGACCAGATCCTCGTTCGCGAGGTCGAGCCGGGGCAGGGTCACGCGACCGGCGACCATCAGCTTCGACCGGCGGAAGTAGTACTGGTCGTGCGCGCTGCCGGTGGAACAGTAGGTCGTCACGAGCGCCGGCTGGCCGCCGCGCCCGGGCCGGCCCGAACGCTGCGCGTAGTTGGCCGGGGTCGGGGGGACGTTGCGCATCATGACGGCGTTGAGGTCCGCGATGTCGACGCCGAGCTCCATCGTCGGCGAGCAGTAGAGCAGGGGCAGCCAGCCCTCGGCCGGGTCGCCCCCGCGGCGGAACGCCTCCTCCCGGTCCTGCCGCTGCTGGGCCCGGACCTGGGCGGTGTGCTCGCGGGCGACGATGCCGGCGAGCTCCGCGGCGGCGTGCGAGTACAGATCGCGGAAGAACGGGTTGACCCGTGCGCCGACGGTGTCGTCGACCACGCGGCGCAGCGGGTCCTCCGCGCCACGTCGACCGTTCCCGGCCCGCCAGATGAGCGCCGACGCCTTCACCCGGTAGCCCGCCGGGCCCCGTTGAGCCCGCGCGTAAGCCCGCGCGCCACCGCGGGCCGGCCCGGTGACCATCACCTGCCCGATCAGGCCATGGCGCTCCAGCACCGTGAACAGGTCGTGGATCACGGCCTCGGCGTCGTCCAGCCGGATCCGGCCACGGTGGCGCGGGAACTCGTGCGGTCGGCGCAGGTAGCGGCCGAACGCACCACGACCGGTGACGTGTACGGCGTCCCGCATGCCTCCCCGGCCGCCCGGGAATGGATAGGAGGTGCGTTCGAGCACCCGCGGCTCGTCCCCCGACACCGCCCAGACCCCGCGTAGCAGATGGTCGGATGTCTGGACGATGCGCTCGTGGCCAGGCTGGGTGAGGGCGTCGACGTCGACGTCGAGCGCCCGGCGCATCTCGTCCAGCAGGATGCGGGCGAGCAGCGCCCGGTGCTCGGGATCGTCGTCGCGCAGCAGGGCATGGGTTGCCGCCCACGACGCCTGGTGCTGGGCGATCTCGTCCAGGTCCACGTAGTCGAAGGTGATGAGGCCGGTCTGCTCGAGGTTCGGCATGGTCACCCGCCAACCTCGTTCGAGGTCGGCGTAGACGCGGTACCCGATCGCCGCCCGCAGCGCCCGCAGCACGTTGTCGCGCTGGCTGAACACCGGCTCCTCGATCGCGGAGAACGACCGCATCGGCAGGTCCAGCGCATCGGTAACACGCTCGGCAACCGAGTCGAACCGCAGGCCGGCGGGGCCCGCCGCGCGCGCGGCCCGGTACAGCGCGCCGCGTAGCTGGGTGACCTGCACGAAGTCGTTGAGATGCCCGGCCTGCAGGCTCGCGTCCTGGCGGTTATCGACGAAGGTGAGCAGCTTCTTGGCCCGGGAGTCCAACGCCTTCTGGCGCCGCAGGTTGCGCACGATGCTGGTGCTGACCAACGACACGGCCGAGCTGCGGCCCTCGGCTGCGAACGAGGCCAGCTTGGCGAAGTCCTGGGCCCGCAGCTGCTCGTACGAGACCCGGCAGCGCAGGCAGAACCGGAACGGCGCCGGGATGAACCAGGCCGTCATCGGCTCGGACGCCCCGGAACCGGACATGTCACGAAGGAACACGGCGCGCTCGCCGTCCGTCTCGACCTCGCTGCCGTCCGCCGTCACCCGGACCCGGCGCGGCACCTGATCGGCGAGTCTCGGCAGGACGAACGAGTGCCCGTGCTCGTCGGCGTCGAACCAGGTGTCCGGAAAGCGCCCCTCGGCGATGGGATCGGCGGGCCAGGGATGATCCTCGCTCACATAGAGATAGCCGAGATCGACTTCACTTTCAACCGCGGCCGACTCCCGGCGGGGAGTATAGCGGCGAGGGGTGTCCCTGCTGCGCGCGACGACGAGATATTCCTGGCCACATTCACGACAGAAGGCCAGCGGCAGCAGTACCTTGTCCCGCGACCCGGGCACACTCACCTGGTATTGACTGGTGATATACCGGACCGTCGTCGGTTCCAGGCTGACGTGGACCGTGTCCCCCTTGGAGAGGAACTGGTGCAGACGAAAGGCGAA
>NZ_CDXDOS010000279.1:1665-4706 GCF_978021245.1 Frankia sp. CoBUL1 | reverse complement strand
GTCGTTGGGGTGGCTGGTGATCCCGGCTCCCGACAATCCAGCAACCCGACCAGCAATCTGACGATCGGTCAACCCGACAATCGGTCAACCCGACAATGCGGGGTAACCGGGCAACCCGACAAGTGGGCACCACGACATCCGCTGGCGGTGCTCCTCTCCGGGGCGACGGTGGTGACGAGCCGGCGAACGGTCGTTGCCACCCGCCGTCCGGGTCACGCGGAGGAGGAACACAGAGGAGGCACCTGCGGTGAGGATCGTCTGTGTGGGGGGCGGACCGGCAGGACTTTACTTCGCTATCTCGGCGAAACGCCGTGACGCCAGCCAGGAGATCATAGTCCTCGAACGCGACCCGCCCGGGGCGACCTACGGCTGGGGGGTCGTGTACTGGGATAACCTTCTGGACGTCCTTTTCCGCAACGACCCAGGCAGCGCTCGTGCCCTGCGGGCTGCGTCCACTCTCTGGCAGGAACAGCGGATCAGTCTGGGCGGATCGTCGGCGGCATATCTCACCGGCTACGGCTTCAGCCTGCAGCGGGCCGCGCTGCTTGAGATCCTCGCCCGGCGGGCCACCGACCTCGGCGTCGAGGTGGAGTACCGGCACGAGGTGGACGACCTGCGCCCGTACGCCGACGCCGATCTCGTCGTGGCGTCCGACGGCGCGAACAGCCGGGTGCGCCAGCTGGCCCAGGACGATTTCGGTACCAAGGTCGAGATCGGCGGTAACCCGTACATCTGGCTCGGCACCGACAAGCGCTTCGACAGCTTCACCTTCGCCTTCGAACGGACCTCCGCGGGATGGATCTGGTTCCACGCCTATCCGTCCAGCGTCGGCGTCAGCACCTGCATCGTGGAATGCTCCCAGCGGACGTGGAAGGGACTCGGCCTTGATCTCCTGAGCGCCGAGGACGCGCCGCGGATGCTGGAAAAGATCTTCTCTGGTCCGTTGGACGGCCATCCGCTGATCAGCCAGTGCCGCGGCCGGGCGGCGCGGTGGCTGCGCTTCGCCGATGTCACCAATCGGAGCTGGTACCACGACAACGTCGTGTTGATCGGTGACGCCGCCCACACCACGCACTTCGCCTTCGGGTCGGGCACGGCGCTCGCGATCGTCGATGCGGTCGTGCTCGCGCAGAGCATGTACGACAGCGGCGGCGATCTGCCGGCCGCGCTGCGAGATTTCGACCGGCGGGGCCGGGCGGCCCTGGGTCCTCTGCAGGCGGCGGCGCGGACGAGCATGGCCTGGTTCGAACGGGTGGACCCATACCTCGATCAGGATCCGGTGTCGTTCGCCTACTCGATGGCGTCGCGCCAGGGCGAACAGCCGCCGTGGCGCTACCCGGTGCACCGTGCCAGCCAGCACCCGGCCGTGCGCAGGGCGCTGCGCGGACTGAACTCGAGTGCACGGTGGGGCTTGGCCCGTCGCCGGGGCGAACCCGTCGCCCGGAGAAGTGCGGCGGGTTAGTCAAGGTCGGCCGGGGCGTTCGCCGAGCGCCCCGCGGTGGTTGACGGCGCTCTCCACGGCAGATCACCTTCCGTGAGCTGCCGAAGGTTTCCACCGGGAAGATCGAGAAGAACGTGCTGTGTGGCTGGGGCACCGACCCGAACCTCTGCGACCGGTGAGATCCGCCGGGCCGGGCATGGTCCCGCGCGCCGGTGACGTCGTCGTTCCCGCACGCTGATCGTTCCTGCAGGCTGATCGGTTCCTCGTGTCGCCCGTTGGCAGGCCGTTCGGCATTTCCACTTCATTCTGTATCTATGTGTAAACGTTCGACGACACGACGTCTCTGGACCCGGGATGGGCGGCGCTGAGTGCGGTTCGGCAGTCACTATGCGGGACATGCACCTCACGGACATCGCGGAACTGCCCTATGATCCATGCGAACACCTCACCGGACGGCTCACCCGGGTGTCCTCCGGTGGTAATCGCCGCCCTGACGTCGGCCCGAAGGCTGCCGGCCGGAGGATTGCCGGCCCGAGGATGATGTCGGATCTCACCGCGGCGCCGGTATGGATCCCGTGAGCGACAGGACGGATGGAACCGGTATGGCTGAAACTGGTATGTCCAATAGGGCCGGTAGGGCGGGCGTGTCGGACATTGTGAACGCTGCCGATGTAACGGATGTCGCCGATGCGACGGATGCGGTCCGGGAGAACCGCCCGATCGGTCCCCACCGCCGCAGGGTGCTGCGGGGCGCCGGGTTGCTCGGCTTCGGCGGTGGTGTCGCGATCGGGGGAGGCCTCGGGGGAGTCATGGCCCTCGACGGCGGTGTCGCCGTTGCCGCGGAACGTCCCCAGGAGGACCAGCCGGGCGGGACGGACCGCGTCGCCGCGGTCCGTCGTGAGGCGCTGGCCGGGGTGGTGGGCGACGGCCGTCACCAGCCCGGAATCGCCGACCGCCCTCCCGCGCAGCTCGTCTTCACCGCCTACGACCTGACGACGTCCGGCCCGGCTGCGGTCCGCGCATCCCTCGCCGCGGTGCTGCGCACCTGGACGGCCGCCGCCGCGGTGCTGATGCGAGGCGAGCCGCTCGACGGCGCTGAGCGGGACACCCAGGGACTCGGACCGGCGGGGCTGACGATCACCATCGGGCTCGGCGCGTCCGCGCTGCGCCGCGCCGGTCTCGACGCGCAGATACCCGCGGAGTTCGCGGACATTCCCGCGATGCCCGGTGACCAGCTCGATCCGGTGCGCAGTGGCGGGGATCTCGGCGTGCAGGTCTGCGCCGAGGATCCGATGGTCGCGGTCTCGGTTTCCCGGCAGATGCGCCGTCTCGCCGCTCAGGATGCCAGGCCCCGCTGGATCCAGCGGGGATTCCTTCGTTCCGCGGCGGCCGCGTTCAACCCCGGGTCCACCCCACGCAACCTGATGGGGCAGATCGACGGCACGGACAACCCGGGACCGGGCACGCCGCGGTTCGAGCGGGCGGTGTGGGTGTCCAGCGGGCCGGAATGGATGCGGGACGGGTCCTACCTGGTCTGCCGGCGCATCCGCATGCTGCTCGATGCCTGGGCGCGGCTGGACGAGACGGCTCAGAGCGCGGT
>NZ_CDXDOS010000279.1:0-1079 GCF_978021245.1 Frankia sp. CoBUL1 | reverse complement strand
ACCGCGCTCTCGGCACCGCCGTTGGGGCAGGGCGGCGCTGAGACCATCCAGCCGGACTTCACTGCCCGCGCAGCCGACGGCAGTCTGGCGATCGCCGGCAACGCCCATGTCCGGCTGTCCCACCCGTCGTTCCACGGCGGGATCGCCATGCTTCGTCGTGGCTACTCCTATGACGACGGCCTGGACTCAGCCGGCGAGCCGGACGCCGGCCTGTTCTTCGCGGCCTACCAGGCCGACCCGCGTACGGCGTTCGTCGCGGTGCAGCGGACCCTCGCGGCCGGCGACGCATTGAACACCTTCATCCGGCACACCTCCAGCGCCCTGTTCGCCGTCCCGCCCGCGGCGCCCGCGGGCGGCTTTCTCGCGCAGGGGCTCTTCGGTGCCGGCTGAGCGGTGCCGGCTGAACGGTGCTGAGTGCGCCCTGAGTGAGGGTGGCTCCGGCTGACGGAAACGCCAGCCGGAGCCACCCGCGGGAGATAGCCGTTCGGGAATGCCTGGCGGATGCCCGTCAGCGGGCTGACTCCGCCAGGGAAGCCCTCCCGCGATGTTTACAAATATTTCGGTGGTTCGCCACCGTGTATTTGCGATATTCGACAGGCGACGGGCCTACTTTCAGCGGTATGCCTGTGAGTCCTCCCAGCGAAGTGGTGGCGTCGGGTGTTCCGGCCGGTATGGCCGAGGACATGACAATCGCCGAGCAGCACGAATGGCTCCAGACCTTTCTCCGGCGGCGGCTGGTCAGCCGACGCGGGATTCTGCTCGGCGGTCTGGCTGGCGCCGGTGCGGCGAGCCTGTTCGGCACGCCGTTCGGCCGGGCCGCCTACGCCGCCACGAACGACAGTCCCCTGCTCGTGGGCGGCAGGCACACCGCCTTCGGCGCCGATCCGTCCCGGCAGCTTCGGCTGGCGGCGCAGTTGTCGCGTAACCCGGGCCGCGGCAAGGTTCTGGTCGATATCGGGCCGGGACGCGGTCTCGGCGGCACGGTCGAGGCGGAGATCCGACCGCTGCTGTCCCAGGTCCCCCAGGCCGACGGCTCGATTCTCGCCGTCGAACAGTACTGAGCCTTTCCCGGTAACCGC
>NZ_CDXDOS010000278.1:874-4529 GCF_978021245.1 Frankia sp. CoBUL1 | reverse complement strand
TAACTTTGAAAAGGCTCAGTGAACCTGGCGGACGGGTACCAGTGAGCCACGGCAACAAACATGGTCAACGACCTCCGGTCGGTCCTCTCCTGCGAAAGCGAGACCTCTGATGAGTATCTACGACACTATCGGCGGCGCGACGGCCGTGCAGGCCGCGGTCGACGATTTCTACGTCCGGGTGACGGCCGATCCCGTTCTTGCACCCCTCTTTGCCAACCGGGACCTGCCCCGTCTCAAGGAACACCAGCGAGCGTTCATCGCCGCGGTGATCGGTGGTCCCGAGGTCTACCGGGGCCGGGACATGGCCGCGGTACATGCCACGCTCGGCCTCACCGACTCCCACTTCGACGCGGTGGTGGACCATCTGCTCGCGGCGTTGACCGGCCTCGGTGTCCCGACGGAAACCACCGGCCAGATCGACGCGGCCCTCGCCCCGCTGCGTTCCGACGTCGTCACGGTATCGAAGTAGTAATACCTCACGTCATACACGACCTTGCGCGGTCAGGCTAGTGAAGCCGCAGCCGGCTCGAACGAGAGAAACCGGGCGGGGCACAGTTGCAAATGCGAACCGCCCGGGTTTAATATGGACGCCACCATGTGAGAGATGGAGGTCGACGCCAATCGCCGTCGGCGACGGGGATGCCGTGGACAAGGATGGCACGGACGTCGTTGGTGGTGAACGAGCCGTCCCGGCGGCTTCCTTTCTCGGGTAGCGGGTGCCGTCGGGTGCGGTCGAGCCAGCGGTAGCTGTCCGCGTCGACGAAGCAGCAAACCACGCGGACGGATTCGACGCCGAGACAGGTGCTGACCTCGTCCTCGACGAGGTCGCTGCTGGTCAGCCGTGCGAGGGGGAGGGCGTTCTTCGGCGTCGGGATCACCGCCTGCTCGGCGAGGCTGTAGCCGGCGTGGTGAGGCAGTGCTTCGGGGTGGGTCCCCTGCCGGCCCCGTGCCGGGTGTGCCTAGCCGTTTCGGCTGGTATGGGGGGCATGTTAACGTCGGCTCGGCTACGGTGGGTTCGGTGCGCCGGGAAGTCTGGTCGGCAACGTGTGACCCGATCCCTTGGTGAGGAGCGCCGCCGTGGGCCAAGTTCCGTCTCGCCGGTTCAGCCTGTTCGACCGCAGGTCGTGGCCCGAGGCTCGCCGGATCGCCGAGATCCTACGCAGGGAGGCCATCGGTGGCGGGCTGCTGCTCGCCGCGACGGTCCTGGCCTTGGGCTGGGCGAACTCGCCGTGGTCAGAGTCGTACCAGTCAATGCTGTCCTACCAGCTCGGCCCGTCCTGGGCGCACCTGGACCTCACCCTGGCTCAGTGGGCCGCCGACGGCCTGCTAGCGATCTTCTTCTTCGTTGCCGGGCTGGAACTCAAACGCGAGTTCATCGCCGGAGACCTCCGCGACCCTCGGCGGGCCGCTGTCCCGGTCCTGGCCGCCTGCGGGGGTGTCGCCGTCCCGGCCGTGCTGTACGCGCTGGTCAACGTCGGCGGTGACGCCTCAGCGGGCTGGGCGATCCCGACCGCCACCGACATCGCCTTCGCGCTGGCGGTGCTGGCGGTCATTGGCCGGCACCTGCCATCCGGTCTGCGGACCTTCCTGCTCACCCTCGCGGTCGTCGATGACCTGCTCGCCATCGTCATCATCGCCGTCGTCTACACCCGCCACCTGTCGATCCTCCCGTTGCTGGGCGCGCTGGTGCCGCTGGCGTTGTTCACTCTGCTGGTCCAGCGCCGGGTGCGCTCGTGGTGGCTCCTCCTGCCCTTGGCCGCCGCGACCTGGACGCTGGTCCACGCCTCCGGCGTGCACGCCACCGTGGCTGGCGTGCTGCTGGGGTTTGCCGTGCCGGTGCTCCGCAGTACCCGTGCCGGCGGCCCGGAGGCGGGACCGGGGCTGGCCGAGCACTTCGAGCACCGCTGGCGGCCCCTGTCGGCCGGGGTGGCGGTGCCGGTCTTCGCGTTCTTCTCCGCCGGAGTCACCGTCGATGGCCTGAGCGGACTGAGCGCGGCGCTGAGCGACCGGGCGGCCATCGGTGTCGTGCTCGGTCTCGTCGTCGGCAAGCCTCTGGGGATCATGGCCGCTACCTTCCTGGTAGCACGCTTCACTCGCGCCACCCTCGACGACGGGTTGACCTGGACCGACGTTCTCGGGCTCGCGGTCTTGGCCGGTATCGGATTCACCGTCTCCCTGCTCATCGGTGAACTGGCTTTCGGGAGCGGTAGCGCACGTGATGACCATGTCAAGATTGCTGTCCTGACGGGTTCCCTGCTCGCAGCCCTGCTCGCCGCCGTCGTGCTACGTCTGCGCAATCGCGTCTACCGCCGGCTCCAGGAAGCAGAGACCGCCGACCGCGACCACGACGGCATCCCCGACGTCTACCAAGACCTGCACCGGTCCTCCCCACGCCCGTGGGGGTGATCCGGTCCGGTCGGTCCGCTCGTGCAGCACCATCAAGTCCGCCCCACGCCCGTGGGGTATTCCGCCCTCGGCAATCGAACAGCTGACGCACAGGTAACACACAGGCCCGACTCCCACCCTCATAGTCACGGGGCTCCTTCCGGAGCGCCGGCAGGGTAGGAGGACACCGGCCATGGCCACACGTGAGCAGGGAATCCGACGGGTAGGCCCCGTCACCGCCGGACTGGCAGCCGTCGCGGCCGCCGGAGCCATCGGCTTCGGCGTGCTGGCCCATGAGCATTCCGCATCCGCGGCCACCTGGGCCTCGACGACGGACGACAGCTCGGTGACCTCGGGTAACGAATCCACCTCGTCGTCGACCTCCGACAGCGCGTCCCCGTCCGGCGGCTGGTCGGGCGGGACCACGGTGGGGAACGCCGACGGTCCCACGCACGCGTCGACCGGTGGTTCCTGAGATGCCCGGCGCGGCAGCGGCGGTCGAGTGGTCGGTGTGGAGCACGACCGCCCGGCTCGTGGTGACCGAGCCCGGCGCACTGGCCGCCGCCCGGGAGATCGTCGTGGACCATCTCACGGCCGTTGACGAGGTCGCCAGTCGTTTCCGGGACGACGCGGAGATCAACCAGCTCGATCACGCCGATGGGACGCCGCAACGGATCAGCCCGCTGCTGGCGGACCTCGTCGGTGCGGCGCTCCTCGCGGCCCGGCGCACCGACGGGGACGTAGACCCGACCGTCGGCGGACCGCTCGCCGCTCTCGGCTACGACCGGGACATCACGTTGCTGCCGTCGGACGGCCGGCGGCTGCGGGTAGTGCACCGGCCGGCGCCGGGCTGGCAGCGGATCCGGCTGACCGGGAACACAATGACGCTGCCGGACGACGTGCGGCTCGACCTCGGAGCGACGGCGAAGGCGCAGGCCGCCGACCGCTGCGCCGCTCTGGTCGCCGAACGGCTCGGCACCGGCGTGCTGGTCAGCCTCGGCGGGGATGTCGCCACCGCCGGGAACGCGCCGGAGGGCGGCTGGCGCATTCGGGTCCAGGACCGCCCGGGCGAGCCCGCCTGCACCATCACCCTGGCCGCCGGGAGCGCCGTCGCGACGTCCAGCACCCTCGGGCGGCGGTGGCGGCGCGGCGGGCGGCTCCTGCACCACATCCTGGATCCGCGCACCTGCCAGCCCGCGCCGGTGGTCTGGCGGACCGCCACCGTGGCGGCCGCGAGCTGCCTCGACGCGAACACGGCGAGCACCGCCGC
>NZ_CDXDOS010000278.1:0-501 GCF_978021245.1 Frankia sp. CoBUL1 | reverse complement strand
CCGCGGCGGTGGGCTGGCTGCGCCGGATCGGGATGCCGGCACGGCTCGTCGCCACGGACGGCTCGATCGTCACGACCGCTGGCTGGCCCGCCCCGAGCCGGGCCAAGGTGGCCGGGGCCGGAGTAGCCGGAGCCGGAGTAGCCGGGGTCCGGGTAGACCGGGCCGAGACGGCTCCGCCCGCCGAGGATGGAACCCGAGTCGCGTCCGCTGGATCGGCGACACGGCCGAGAGGTTCCGGCCGATGAGCACCGAAGCCCTCTGGTACGCCGCCCGGGGCACGGGCACCACGTGCCTGCTGCTGCTCACCCTGACGGTCGTCCTCGGCATCGTGGCCCGCTCGGGTCGCGGCCTCGCGGGTCTGCCCGGTTTCGCGATCGGCGCCGTGCACCGCGGCGCGAGCCTGCTCGCGGTCGTGCTCCTCGCCATGCACATCGGCACGCTGCTGCTCGACCCGTACGCGAAGCTCGGCATTGCGGATGTGGTCCTGCCGTTCGGCGCCGG
>NZ_CDXDOS010000277.1:0-4185 GCF_978021245.1 Frankia sp. CoBUL1 | reverse complement strand
TGTCCGGCCGGCACCGGTCGAAACGACCGCGGGCCTGGCCTCCGGCCACCCGCCGGTGGGGTCCGGCTCCCCGTCGGGAAGACCTCCCGTTCAATACGCTCACTGCATGACCACCATCGTGCCCAGTGCCGCCGCTCTCGCCGATCTCGATGTGGACGCGGTGGTGATCGCCACCGCCACCGGCGACGAGGGGCTCCTCGTAGCCGGGGGCGCGGCGGACCTGGACGCCGCGCTCGGCGGCAGGCTGACGCAGGTGCTTGCCTCGCTGGGCGCGACCGGCAAGGCCGGCGAGACGGTCCGCTTCGCCACCCTCGGTACTGTGCCCTGCGCGACGGTTCTCGCGGTCGGGCTGGGCCCCCTCGCCACGTCGTCCACGCCGATGTCCTCCACGCCGATGTCCTCCACGCCGATCGGCACCGAGGCACTACGCCGGGCGGCCGGGGTCGCGGTGCGCTCCCTCGCCGGGACCGCGCGGGTGGCCGTCGCTCTGGCGGCCGCGCCGGGCGCGGTCACGTCGGAGTCGGTGCGGGCCGTGGCCGAAGGCGCGTTGCTCGGCACCTACTCCTACGACGGGCTGCGCACCACGTCGGCGAACGGCCGCCCCCGCCCCGTCGAGGAGCTGACGGTGCTCGTCGACGAGCAGAGCCTCCCGACAGCGGAAGAGGAACTGCGCCGGGCCACCGTCGTCACGGATGCGGTCACCCTGGTCCGCGATCTGGTGAACACGCCGCCGAGCCATCTGTCCCCCGCCCTGCTCGCCGACATCGCCGTCGAGCGGGCCACCGCCGCCGGCGTGACGGTCGAGGTCCTCGACGAGGTGACGCTCGCCGAGGGCGGCTTCGGAGGCCTGCTCGGTGTCGGCCAGGGATCCGCGAATCCACCGCGGCTGGTGCGGCTGGAATGGCGCGGCGGTGGATCCGAGCGGCCGGCGCTGGCGCTGGTCGGCAAGGGCATCACCTTCGATTCCGGGGGGTTGTCCCTGAAGCCGTCGACCTCCATGGAATGGATGAAGACCGACATGGCGGGCGCGGCCGCGGTGCTCGGCACCGTCATCGCCGCGGCCCGGCTCAAGCTCCCGATCACTCTCACCGGCTGGATGCCCTGCGCGGAGAACATGCCCTCGGGCGACGCGATCCGCCCCTCCGACGTTCTCACCCTGCGCGGCGGCACCCGGGTGGAGGTGCTCAACACCGACGCCGAGGGCCGGCTGGTGCTCGCCGACGCCCTCGTCCGCGCCAACGAGGAGTCACCGGACCTGATCGTGGACGTGGCCACCCTGACCGGCGCACAGATCGTCGCCCTCGGCCACCGGACGAGCGGACTGATGGGTCGTGCGGCCGCGGTGGACGCGGTCTCGTCGGCGGCGGCCGCCGCCGACGAGAGCGTCTGGCCGATGCCCCTTCCGCCCGATCTGCGCAAGGGACTGGACTCGACGGTGGCCGACATCGCCAACGTGCCACCGGGAGGCAACCGAGACGGCGGCATGCTGGTCGCCGCGCACTTCCTCGCCTCGTTCGTCCCCGAGAAGGTGTCCTGGGCGCACATCGACATCGCCGGTCCCTCCTGGAACGGTGGAGAGCCCTACGGCCACACCCCCAAGGGAGGCACCGGCATGATCGTACGCACGCTCGTCCAGCTGGCGCAGGACCGCGCGACGACGACGGCCTCCCCCGGTTCGGCCACCGGTTCCCCGGCTGAGTCCCCGGCCGAGGGCTGACCTGCGGGGGAAGGTAGGTACACAATAGTTGCTGGCGCCTCACGCAATGCAGCACAGTCACGCCCATCCGAGCGGCAGTGGGCTCACGACGTGAAAGACTGGCATCCGGTTGCCGTGGCTGGGCGAGCCGTGGCCTGACGCTCCTGCTTCGGCGGCCGCGCTCAGCGGTGGGAACGCCGTCGGGGGCGGCGGCCAACCGCGTCACCGGCTTTGTCACTCAACGTAGCAGACGCTACTAGTAACGCTCTCGGCACCACCGGCAAGACCACAGGATTCAACGAGAAGGGACCCCTGGCGTGGCGAATTCAGCGGCCGGTCCCGTCGACCTGGTCATCCTCGGTGGCGGCAGCGGCGGATACGCCGCCGCGCTGCGCGCCGCGGAACTCGACCTGAGCGTCGTTCTGATCGAGAAGGACAAGCTCGGCGGCACCTGCCTGCACCGAGGTTGCATCCCGACCAAGGCGCTGCTGCATTCGGCGGAGATCGTTGACAACATCAACGAAAGCGAGGCCTTCGGGGTTCGCTCGACCCTCGACGGCATCGACATGGCCGCAGTCAACTCCTACAAGGACTCGGTCATCGCCGGGCTCTTCAAGGGGTTGACCGGCCTGATCAAGTCCCGGGGGATCGAGGCCGTCGAGGGATTCGGCCGGCTGGTCTCCCCGACCGCCGTGGCCGTCGGCGACCGGGTCATCGAGGGTCGGCACGTCCTGCTCGCGACCGGTTCCTATTCCAAGACCCTGCCCGGCCTGGACATCGACCACGACAAGGTCATCACCAGCGATGACGCCCTGACCCTCGACCATGTGCCGGCCTCCGCGGTGGTACTGGGCGCCGGGGCCATCGGATGCGAGTTCGCCTCCGTCTGGCGGTCCTACGGGGCCGAGGTGACCATCGTCGAGGCGCTGCCGCACCTCGTCCCGCTCGAGGACGAGTCCAGCTCCAAGCTGCTGGAGCGTGCCTTCCGCAAGCGCGGCATCAAGCAGCATCTCGGCGCGCGGTTCTCCGGGGTGAAGTCCACCGACCAGGGCGTGACGGTGTCCCTCGAGAACGGGACCACCATCGAGGCCGAACTGCTGCTCGTCGCGGTCGGTCGTGGACCGGTCTCGGAAGGTCTCGGCTACGAGGAGGTCGGCATCGCGACCGACCGCGGCTATGTGCTGGTCGACCGTCAGCTACGCACGAACATTCCGACCGTGTCCGCGCTGGGCGACCTGCGGCCCGGGCTCCAGCTCGCCCACGTCGGCTTCGCCGAGGGCATCTTCGTCGCCGAGCAGCTTGCCGGGCTGGGCCCGGTGCCGGTCGACTACGACAACGTTCCGCGGGTCACCTACTCCCACCCGGAGGTGGCCTCGGTCGGCCTGACCGCCGCGGTCGCCAGGGAGCGGTACGGCGAGATCAAGACGGTCACCTACAACCTGGCGGGCAACGGCAAGTCCCAGATCCTCAGGACCTCCGGTGCGGTCACTGTGATCGCGGTCCCCGATGGTCCGGTGGTGGGCGTGCACATGGTCGGCGACCGGGTCGGCGAGCTCATCGCCGAGGCTCAGCTCATCACCAACTGGGAGGCGTTCCCCGCCGAGGTCGCCCAGCTCATCCACCCGCATCCCACGCTGTCCGAGGCTCTCGGCGAGGCGCATCTGGCGCTGGCCGGCAAGCCCCTTCACGTCCACGGTTAGCGGGCACCGCCCTGGATCGTGCCTGCCCGTGCCACCCCCGCGGCCCGATCCGCCCAGGATTCAGGCCACGCCAAGCATGAGCGCCTCCGGCCGGCCGCCCGCGCGGTGCAGATGCCGGACGCGACAAAGGAGTCGTTCCAGCATGTCTGTATCTGTCACAATGCCCCGGCTCGGGGAGAGTGTCTCCGAGGGAACCGTCACGCGGTGGCTGAAGCAGGAGGGTGAACGCGTCGAGGCCGACGAGCCACTGCTCGAAGTCAGCACCGACAAGGTCGACACCGAGATCCCCGCCCCCGCCTCCGGTGTCGTCAGCTCGATCAAGGTCGCCGAGGATGAGACCGTCGAGGTCGGCGTCGAGGTCGCGGTGATCGACGACGGGTCCGCGGGTGGCGGCACCGCACCGGCGCAGGCCACGCAGGCGCCCGCCGCGCCGGAACCCGAACCGGCGCCGGAACCCGTGAAGCCGGCTGCCGCGGCACCGCCGCCTCCGCCCACTCCGGCGCCCGCACCGGCACCCGCACCCGCACCGGCGTTCGCTCGTCGGCCGGAGCTCACCCCGGTCCCGGCCCAGACCCCGGCCGCCGCCAACGGGAACGGCGGCGGCATCGGTCGCTACGTCACCCCGCTGGTGCGCAAGATGGCCGCCGAGCTCGGCGTGGACCTGGGAACCGTGGCGGGAACCGGGCCGGGTGGACGCGTCACCAAGCAGGACATCCAGGACGCCGCGCGGCCGCGGGACGCGGCTCCCGCGGCGCAGGAGACTCCCGCGCCCCCCCCCACAGCCCCGAC